>NZ_NTLW01000098.1:0-7446 GCF_002632075.1 Pseudoalteromonas sp. ESRF-bin5
AAAGCGCTAACAATACAAATAAAGGGAAAGTTTGACTTTAATTTAGTGCAGTCTTTTCGCCAAGCCTATGCTCAGATAGACAGTAGCACTAACAAAGTGATTGTAGATTTAAGAGAAACTGACTATATGGATAGTTCTGCACTAGGCATGCTTTTAAATATGAAAAAAACATTAGAAGATAAAGTGACTGTGTTTGAAATCACTAATTGCCAGCCACAGCTGAAAAAAATATTACAAATATCGCGCTTCGATAAGAAATTTGATATTAGCTAATGGCAGCACACGTTCTTATTGTCGATGATCAGGCATTAAACCGTATTTTATTAAGTCAAATGCTCAAAGATGAAGGTTATCAAGTATCGATGGCCTTCAACGGCCAAGAAGCAATTAAAGTCCTTGAGCATAAAGCCATAGACATTGTGTTACTCGATGTAATAATGCCGGTTATGGATGGTTTTGAGACAGCCAAAATAATAAAAAATAAATACAGTGAAGTTTATTTACCTATTATTTTTATTACTTCGTTAGACGACAAAGCAAGTTTTGAAAAATGTTTAGAAGTCGGCGGGGATGACTTTATCCACAAGCCATTTGATAAAGTTATTCTTCACGCAAAAATTAAAGCTCATAGAAGAACTCGTGAGCTAAGCAAAAAAGCCAACCAACAAAAAAAATTACTCGAGTATCACCACAATCAAATTGAACGTGAACACGAAATAGTGGAACACATATTTAATAATTCACTCGAATATCAAGATGATTTTAAGCAACATCTAGATTTTAATTTATCGCCAGCATCCATGTTTAATGGTGACATGTTTTTAGTTGCACAAAGTCCCATTGGTAACTTGTATTGCATGCTGGGTGACTTTACTGGGCATGGCTTGGCAGCTGCTATAGGTGCGCTACCTGTCTCTCGCGCATTTTATACAATGGTAAATAAAGGTAAGGCCGTTAATGATATTGCCTTTGAGCTAAATACACTTATTTACAACCTGTTACCGGGGCATATGTTTTGCGCGGCTACCATTGTGGAGCTCAGTGCGTCAGGAAAAAGTATATCAGCGTGGCTTGGTGGCTTACCCGATGCATATTTGATCGATACTGAAGGTAATATAAAAAAGACATTAGAATCTCAACACATGGCATTGGGTATATTAGACAAACATGAATTTGAGTACGATTTAATACATTTTGAAGTAAATAGTGATACACGTTTAGTTTTTGCTACCGACGGCATAACAGAAACCACTAATAAGCAGGACGAGTTTTTTGCTGAAGAACGCTTTATAGCATCATTAAAAAGTAAGCCCATGATCTCTTGTGAAGATATAATTGCTGATGTGAGTGATTTTGCGCAGGGCTTACAACAGCAAGATGATGTAAGCATTGTCTTGCTTAACTGTTTGCCTTTGCAGGTGGAAGAAAAGCCGAGAGAGCCTTTTTCAACGCTTGCCTTCAATTTGTCATTAAGCCTTAATTCAAAGCAAATTAAGCAAACCGATCCTGTCTACGATATTGTCAATATTCTTAGCCGAATTGAGGGATTAAATGATCATCGCTCAAACATTTTTTTACTCCTTTCTGAAGCTTACAATAATTCACTTGATCATGGTGTTTTAGGATTAGACTCCGCAATAAAGCTGCAAGAAGACGGTTTTTTTAAGTTTTATGAAATGCGTGAGAAAGCCATAAATGAGTTAAAAGATGCCATGATCATTATTGATATACGCTACTGCCCAGAAACACTCAGTTTGTATTTTATCATTTGTGATTCGGGAAGGGGATTCAGTAGCCAATCAAATGATGAAATGAGTGGCAATAATGAATTTGGGCGAGGTCTTTCACTGCTTGAAGAAATTGCAGAAAAAGTCACATATAACGCCAGTGGTAACCAAGTTGAAATGTCCTATAAGTTGATCTAGCTCTGTGAAAATATACATGCTATCATTTCTGGCAACTTAGATGTATGGATGGCCAAATGATTTCTTCTTATTTAACGCAAGCGCAGTTGCGCGTTAATGCAAACTTAATTACAGCTGAGCTTGAAAAGCTTGAGCACTATTTAGCGCATACATCTTTACCAGAAACGCGTTGGCAGTATCAAATACCTGAATTAGGTGAAGGCGGGGCGTGTAGCTTATTTGGTTACTTGCAAGATGAGCCTTTTAACCTTGCTGATTTTTTAAGTAACGATAGTAATACCAATAGCAAGCTTGCACAGCTGCAAAGTATTGTTAACTATGTACACGCGCAAACGGGTGTTGACTGGTATGGTATTTATCAATCAACGGACACAGACGAAGGTAAGCAACTTTTAAAGCTTGCTTATCATGGTGTACCTAGCCGCCCTCTATTTCCGCTTACAGAGGCCTTTGCTGCAGGAAGCAATAATGTTCAAGTGGCGTTATCACAAAAAGGTCGCATTATTAATAATGTAGAGAAGTATTTAGCACAAGGTGGAGAGTATTATACCTGTGACCCTAAAGTTAAATCTGAAGTATGTTTGCCTTTATTTAATGCCCAAAATGAGTGTGTAGGTATTATTGATGCTGAAGCATTTGATAATGACTTTTTTGATGACAAAGTTTTGGCCATTTTAATTGCGTGTTGTATTAAAATTCCTCACTCACTCGTGTAAATAACACTAGTCAACGTGATGTGCTTTTATGTTAAGCTAAGCTTAATTGCTAACCCATAAATATAGATAAGAGATAGCCCATGTTCTCAGTATTAAAACCATTACCAACCGATCCTATTCTTGGCCTTATGGCGGCCTATAAAAAAGATACAAACCCTAATAAAATTGATTTAGGTGTGGGTGTTTATAAAGATGAGCACGGTAATACACCTGTATTAAACGCAGTGAAGAAAGCAGAAGCATTTCGCTTAGAAAATGAAACAAGCAAATCTTATATTGGCTTAGCAGGTAACTTAGACTACTGTCAAAAAATGGAACAGCTATTACTTGGTGAGCACCAAGCATTATTAGCAAATCGCGTGCGTACAGCACAAGCACCAGGTGGTACAGGTGCACTTCGTGTTGCTGCTGAGTTTATTAAGCGTTGTAATACAGATGCAACTGTATGGGTTACTACACCTACTTGGGCAAACCACATTAGTTTATTTGAAGCTGCGGGTTTAACCGTAAAAGAATACCCGTACTACGACTACGAGAATAAAGACCTGCTATTTGATGAGATGATCAATACCCTTAAGCAAGTACCAAAGGGTGATGTAGTGCTATTACACGCATGCTGTCATAACCCAAGTGGCATGGATTTAAACGAAGCTCAGTGGAACACAGTAGCAGAGCTTGCTAAAGAAGTTGGCTTTACACCATTAGTAGATATAGCTTACCAAGGCTTTGGCTCTTCACTAGAAGAAGATGCACGCGGACTTCGTATTTTAGCTGATGCCGTTGAAGAGTTAATTATTTGCTCATCGTGCTCTAAAAACTTTGGTTTATATCGTGAGCGTATCGGTGCATGTTCATTAATTGCAAAAGACAGTGCGACAGCTGATGTGTCAAACTCAGTAATGTTAAGTGTGGTACGTAGCATTTATTCAATGCCTCCGGCACATGGTGCTGATATTGTTAACACTATTTTAAGCAGTACAGAGCTTACGCAAATGTGGCATGCTGAACTTGATGAAATGCGTACGCGTATTAATGGCCTTCGTAGTTTAATTAAAGAAAGCCTAGCATCAAAAGACATAGCGCAAGACTTTTCATTTATTGAACGTCAACACGGTATGTTTTCGTTCTTGGGTATTAATAAAGAGCAAATTGAGCGATTACAAAAAGAGTACGGCATATACATTGTTGGCTCAAGTCGTGTCAACGTAGCCGGTGTTAGCAAAGCAAACCTTGATTACTTTGCAAATGCAGTTGCTGACGTTTGTAAATAAACGTAGCTAATATAAAAAAACCGCACTCCATTAATCATGGTGTGCGGTTTTTTATTAACTAAATTTTGGTGTTACAAAAGCAAGCTTTAACCAATTGCAGGTATAACCCCACTCATTTGCATAAATTGCGCAGTAATTATTAGCACACCACATAACGCTGCAATCAATAGCCCTATACGACCACTGCGTACTTTATAACCAGTGTTGGTACTGGTTGAGGCACGTTGTTTATAAACCATAGCAACAGGTAAAAATACAGCCAGTACAACTAAAGCTATGGCGGCATAGCCAAGGGCCATTATGAAGCCTTGCGGGTAAAAAAGAGCAAATCCTAAAGGCGGTATAAATGTAATAAGCGCTGTTATAACACGGCCTTTGTTGTTATCTCCTTGTTTAAATGCATCAGCAAAAAAATCAAATAAACCTAGGCTTACACCTAAAAATGAAGTCGCTAACGCTAAATCAGCAAATAATTTCACCGCTATAGATACATTTGAATTATGTGCAATACCTGCAACACTGGCTACAAAACCACTTAAGCCCTCACTATTGAGTAAATCGCTTTGGCTCATAATACCTTGGCTTAATAGTTGCCAAAATATGTAAATGACCAAGGGTAATGCTGCGCCTGCAATCATCACTTTACGCAGAACTTTTACGTCAAGACCTACGTATTTAACAATTGATGGGATAGAGCCGTGAAAACCAAAAGATGTAAATACCACAGGAATTGCCGATAATATTAGCCCCTTCTCAACGGGCATTTCGAGCAAGTGCTTTGATTGTACATAGGGTGTAAGCATATAAAATAGGCTAGCTAAAACAATCACCTTGATTGAAAAGAGTATTCTATTAAATTTATCTACCTTGCTAGTCCCTAGTGTAACCACGCTTGCAATAATGACCGCCAAAATAACGGAGCCAAATTGGGGGGCAATTTCTAATTCAAATCCAAGATTGATTCGCTCTTGAAGCTGAGCACCACCGCCTGCGATATAAGCTGCACATAAAGCATAAAATAAAAACACCATTGAAAAATTGGCAATGTATTGACCGCGCTTCCCAAGCCAGCGTTTAGCAAGTGTATTTAACGTTGCATCACGAGGGGCAAACTGATGTAGCTCTAGCATCAGCAAGGCGGTGTAAGTCATTAATATCCAGCTTGCAACAATGAGTGCAAGTGCAGTCATAAAACCTAAACCAGCAGAAGCGATAGGTAAAGCAAGCATACCTGCACCAATAGTGGTACCAGCTACAATTAACATGCTGCCTGTTGTTTTATTTTTGAGCACTTAATTACCTTAATTATTATTAATTTACACGCACCATATAACTAGATCAGTAAAACTCAAATAGTTTTGTTATAAATGGCATTAAATAAAATGTAACTTACATTTTACAGCTGTATATTTAAGCATTTTATAATCTTTAATATGATTAAATATCTATCCATAAACCTTTTACAGCGTATAATTCTATTACTAGTTATTGAGCGTTTATATCTTAAGATTAAACTGACCGTTAAGTACGTGTACTGTAACTAGTGCATTAATACGCTTGGCTGGCTTTTTCCCTCAAAACCCACTCGCCTTATTTTTAACTTACAAAGGAATGGTACGTGCCTGTTAAAGTTTCATATTTTTTAATGGTTCTTATATGGTCCACCACACCGCTGGGTATTGTGTGGAGTAGTGAGAGTGTTTCGCCATCACTAGCGGTGTTAATGCGTATGCTCGTTGGGCTATTCATTGGTGCGCTTGTTGTTGCAGTCACTAATGTAAGAGTGCCATGGAGTAAGCAAGCTTGCCTACTCTATGCTTACTCAAGCATTGGTATTTTTGGTGGCATGTTATTGAGTTATATGGCGGCTAGAACAGTGCCTTCTGGCATTATTTCACTTATGTTTGGATTAGCTCCTATTTTATCGGGATTGCTTGCTCAACAGCTATTAAATGAGCCTAAATTTAGTTTAATAAAACTCATTGCTTTAGCAAGTGCGTTAGTCGGACTTTATTTTGTAAGCTATAACCAAGTACAAAACTCACAAACTCAGGGACTTGGGCTTGTATATGTATTTATGGCTGTGTGCTTTTTTAGCTTAAGCGGTGTGATGATAAAGCGGGTGAAAATTGCAATTCACCCTATGGCCACAACATTTGGTGCACTAGTATTTGTAACGCCATTATTTTTTATTGCGTGGTGGGTGCTTGATGGTGAGCTTAATATACAAAACTGGAATTTAAGGTCGCTTTGGGCAATTGGTTATTTAGGACTCTTTGGGTCGTTAATAGGTGCGTTGGCATATTTTCATGTTTTACAAAATTTAAACGCGAGCACCGTTGCATTAACAACACTTATTACACCTAGCTTTGCAATAGGGTTAGGTGCGTGGCTTAATAACGAGCCACTAAGTAAAGAGCTAATAATTGGCGCTGCTATTATTGTAATTAGTTTAGGCTTTTTTCAATTTGGTGATAAATACTTAAAAACTAAAAGTAAGCGCTAGGGCGTGTTTAATTTTGTGACATAAAATGTCTTCAATCGATGGGCGATTAATTAAATCACGGCGCAAAGTCTGTAACCTCGTCAATTAAGTAAACCCCCTACATTTTAGCTATTTGAATGACCAAACGGCGGTTTTTATCGCGGCCTAAAATATTATCGTTGGTGTCTACAAAACGTTTTTCACCAAACCCCGTTGTTTTTACTTTATTTTCATCCACACCTAAGCTCACCATATAATCTTTTATCGCTTTTGCACGCTTACGAGATAGGTCTAAGTTGTTCCAACGACCGCCATAACTGTCGGTATAAGAATCAATACTAATGGACTCAATGGTTGAATCGTTTTTTAGATACTCAGCAATTTTATCAAGGCGCTGCTGAGATGACTTAGTTAACTTACTGCTATTAGATTGATAGTTCATCACTGTAAACGAAATATCCTCAAAGCTGTAAGGTAATAGTTCGTCACGGCATTGCAAAAAGGCCCAATAGGCTTGCTTAAAGTTTACACTTGAAATACCAACGGCAATTTTATCGGCACTATTTTGCCAGTCTTGGTAATAAAAAGTGGGGTAAAACCCTTTTTCAAGTTCTGTAAGCATTTCCCAAGCAGTTTGATTACCGAGTTCACCATCAAACTTTTTTAGTAGCTTCATATTTGCTATGTCGCGTGCTGGCAGCCCAGAGCGCCAAGAAGGAGGAACTGCTTTAAGCCCTGCAATGGCGTAATTTTCAGGGCGAACAACCATATCTAAATTGAAAGTTAGGTTTTTATTTTTACTCGCCGATGCTTTAAAAATAGCCTCGCCATAGTAAGGTACCTCATGGTTCAACTGGCATTGCAAACGTGTTGTTTTAACCACTTCCCAATTTGAACTGTCTTGATTTGCAGAGTAATTACGCATGGCCGCATGTGCACTGACGCTCAATAGCGCAGAGCTAATACTAACGCTCATTAATAATAACTTTAATTTCATCAAAGACTCCCCGTAAACCCGACACGCCAAAAATTTGGCTTTGTTCAGTACT
>NZ_NTLW01000265.1:0-7319 GCF_002632075.1 Pseudoalteromonas sp. ESRF-bin5
AAAAGTCGCTTAGCGCAACCGGTTCCAATGCCAATGATTATTGCAGCTGTGAGCCAATACAAAAATAACCCGGATTCTATAAATAACTTTATTAAAACTTCCCAGCAGCCAGAAAACGCTGAGCTAAAAGCAAGCCAACTAGACAGAATTGAGCAAAAACTTGATCAATTACTTTCACTGCTAGAACAAAAATAATTTGAGACCATAAATGTTTGTTGTTGATTTAACATTTGATTGCTACCAAGACACCACCCTAGAACAAGCCGAACAAGCCATAAACCGCTTAGTAAATGCGCTTCGCTTTAATGGCCAAATAATGGGGGAAGAGTTCCCCACCGTTTTAAAAGACGGCTTTTTCATAACCCGTGTTATGTGCCCAACTGAAGACGCTATGCATCCACTAAATAATAGCCCTTTTGTTAAACACAGCATTGAAAAACTCCATAACGCTGGTTTATTGGCTCCCAAAGTAAAAGTGATTGGCCAAGATATTCACTCTAATGGAGCGGATTGCTGCACTGAGCCGTCAAGTTACATTTTATATACTACTTATGTGCATACCTGTAGCCCTCTTTATTGTGGCGACGACTTTTTACCTGTGCCTCTATTTCGCATCCCTGCTATTGCCAATGGTGATTACAAAACGCTAATTAAGTGGCAAGAAGATTGGCAAGCATGCGATCAAATACAAATTAATGGCGCAACACGCTGTGAGTTTCCTGCCCTTGAGGAAATATCCAGTACTAAAAGTGATTTATATCGCCGCGGAAAAGACATCACCAAACGCATTAGTTTTTTAACTAAAAAGCCGGTTTACTACTACTTATATCGAGTTGGTGGTGTGGATAAAGCCTCTGAGCTTGAGCGTAAATGTCCAAGCTGTAATAGCGATTGGAAACTAGATGAACCTTGGTTTGGGCTATTTGATTTTAGGTGTGAACCGTGTGGTTTAGTCTCTAATGTGTCGTGGGATTTTCAATAGCCTCTCTAATGACTTTTTAAAATCAGCTCAGCGATCTTGCTAAGCTGATTTATTAATGACGTTTTATACTTCAAGCGCTTTTAAAAACGACTCTATATTTGGTGCAAGTACATGGTGCGTTTTTTTACCGACGTGCTCTAGACACACCTCTCCGGTATGAATTAACACACTGACCAGTAAATCTTCTTTATCAGTTAAACCAATAAACACAGTTTCGGGTTGTTTTAGCTTTCGTTTCATTAAAACATGACCAGTGATGTTTTGTTGAAGCATATCGAAGTCGTCGCTATTCCATGCTTGCAACAGTTCAATTTGATGTCCGTCAATAATTGCCAATACGCTACCACCGTACATGTGCCCATAAAGTTCGCTTAACGCTGTTGGAAACTCAAGCTCTAATGCCTTTGCTAAATTGTTTAATGAGCCTGCTGGCTGCTGACGTACGCCTTGCCATTGAATATTTCCTTGCTCGTCAACCTCGCCTAGCTCACACGGACTCGGCCATTGTTCATCGTGTGCTATAAGTGGGTACTTAGCAGTGTTTTTGAGGGTATTTTCGCTAAATTGATGGTGAAGTTGTTCTAAAAGCAATGCTACAGACATACTGTGAAACTCAATTAAATTAGATATAATGCGCACATTGTAACTATTTAAGAGCAAACATGACAGATTACAGCAACTCTCCAGACCTTAAAGGCAGTGTATTAGGACAATCTACTGAGTATGTAGACGACTATACGCCAAGCTTGCTTTTCCCAATTGCGCGCAAGCTAAATCGTGATGCTTTAAATATTGATGAAGCCGAACTGCCATTTAAAGGCCAAGATATTTGGACAGGTTACGAACTTTCGTGGTTAAACGCCAAAGGTAAACCGCAAGTGGCTGTCGCCTTATTTACTTTTGCATGCCAAAGCAGCCACATTATTGAGTCTAAATCGTTTAAGCTTTATTTAAACAGCTTTAATCAAACTCGTTTTGAGAGCATAAACACAGTTAAGCAACATTTAATCGATGACTTATCAGGCGCAGTTAATAGTCCGGTACAAGTAACCCTATACAAAGCGGACGATTTTAACTGTTTACCCTGTACTGCACTGCCTGGGGAATGCATTGATGATTTAGATATTGAAATAGATAACTATGATATTGATGCCTATTCACTTAAAGCACATAGCGATGAAATAGTAACCGAAACACTCAATAGCCATTTGCTAAAATCTAATTGCTTAATAACGTCTCAACCAGATTGGGCGAGCATTATTATAAGATACACGGGCGAGAAGATATGCCGTGAATCGCTACTACGTTATTTAATATCGTTTAGAACACACAACGAGTTTCATGAGCAATGTGTAGAGCGCATTTATAGTGACTTAACCACGCAACTCAACATTAAAGAGCTTGAAGTATATGCACGTTATACACGCCGAGGCGGATTAGACATAAACCCATACCGTTCTACGCATTATAACGAAACACCGTTTGCCGTTAAGATTAATCGTCAGTAAATACGTTAAACACTCAAACATAAACATTAAAAAGGAGCCTCAGCTCCTTTTTTAATATTTAAATAACGCGCTTTGTTGGGATAGGCATACCACATACATCAACGTAATTATACGATTGGACAAACCAGGGTTCCGTTCGGCTTTTACGTGCATCTATCAGTTGTTTGAACGATGCTGAATTTGTCTTCATTACCTTAAATACTGTTACATCGCTATTAACATCAGCCAACACTTCAATATTTGTTATTGGATTAAACGCCAGTCCCTCAGTGGGTAAACGCTGCAAACGATTAAAGTGTTCCATACCTTCAAGCACTCTTCCAAACACGGTAATGTTTTTATCAAGGTAACGAGGGCCTTGCCCAATAGTGACAAAAAACTCAGTACTTGCGCTGTTTATATCATTAGCGCGTGCCATTGCAAATACACCATTGCAATGCACTTGCCATGTTTGAGTCTGTGTTTGATTTTGCGCAACAGCAAAACCATTTAAAAACCCCGTAACAGGGGCGTATCCATCGCCTTTTAACTCGGTAATTTTTAGTGGTTGCGATGTTGGTAAATAAAACTCTGCAGGTACGGTTTTATTCGCTGTTTTTATTTCTTTTTTACCCGAGCTGTCGCCACCTTGTGCTACAAACCCTTCTACAAAACGATAAACACGGGTGTTTTTATAAAAGCCTTCTTGCGCCAACGTTTTAATATGTTGCGTGTGTTTTGGAGCTAGTTGCGGATTTAATGCTATGTAAGCCGAACCAGTAGGTAAGGTTATTTTTAAAATATTTTGAGGATCGACTACTTGCCACTCATCTGCAGTTGCATTTTTTATTACATCATTGGCACTAAGTGGTGTTTGTATATTTATAACGGATTTATTGTTAGCTGTTGTAGCGCAGCCGCTCAGCAAAAGAGCCATTACATAAATTGAAAAACGTGTTTTCATATTCAACCTTTTATTTTTATTATTTAAAAGTAGCTTTAAGCAATCTAACTTACCTAGGGTCTGTTTGACATTAATGCGAGGTTATCGCCAATTTATAGGTGATAACCATAATACATAGGCTCTTCCTTGCCCAAATACCAAACAGGCTGCTGCAAATTCAACCTGACAGTTCATCAGGCTCTAGAGCTTATAGTTCAGTCCCAATCAAATTTATAGAGCACATCAACATTTTGGTATAAACCACTGGTTACCTCTATATAGAGTTGCGACAACAACTGGTAACGAATGGCCACTTCACTAACTGACTCAAATACCCCAACGCTGTATTTAACTTGCAAGCTAGGCGCAACATAGCCTGAAATTTCTACCTTAGTGCTGTCACCACTTCCTGACGAACTTAAGCTAACATCAGAAAGACCAAACGTTTCACCTACCTTTGACACAACCCCTTCACTTCTACTAACCCCTTGAGAAAGTAATAACTGGGCAAGCATAGCGTTGCTTGATGCTCCCTCCCCCTCTCCTAGCGGCTGTCCATTGAGTAAGTATGCTAAGGTTTGCGCCTGATCCATTGCAGGCTCAGAGAACAGCTTTAAAGTGGGTTCTTTAACATTTCCCGTAAGCGTAACACCAGCTATAACACCATTTGCTGTATTAGCTGGGTTTCTGATT
This sequence comes from Pseudoalteromonas sp. ESRF-bin5, assembly GCF_002632075.1. Taxonomy (NCBI): domain Bacteria; kingdom Pseudomonadati; phylum Pseudomonadota; class Gammaproteobacteria; order Alteromonadales; family Pseudoalteromonadaceae; genus Pseudoalteromonas; species Pseudoalteromonas sp. ESRF-bin5. The sequence continues at coordinate 4,106 of NZ_NTLW01000265.1, forward strand.
GCTTTAATATTCAAATAGGGATGTTCAATGGAGCCACTAAAGCCCACTTGGCCAGTTCTTATAATTAAATCTTGGCCAAATGCTAAATAAGTGCCATTTATTAAATTAAGCTCACCTGTCGCAATAATTGGAACACCTTGACTCATTTTAATCGCTAAATCACCAGCCACTTTAGACTCTAATCCGAACGACTCTACTTTAACGTCATTTTTAACGATCACATTTAAGTCTATGTCGTAGTCAAATGGTACCTTTTCGCTGGTTTCAGTTTTTTGATCAACAATAATTTCATCGTCACTAACCTGCACAGCACCTTCTGGAAGCTCTTCAATCGTAATACGACCATAAGGTACAACTACTTCACCCGCTAATTTAAGTGCATTATTAGCTAACCCTATTTTTAAATCTGGCGATATTTTAAAAGTAACGCCTTGCTGTGCGCGCACAAAAAACTGCTCGCCTTGCACATTTACATTTACTTCAGGTTGCTCATCTTGCCAATCAACATCACCGTTTAGCTTTACATTGCCACCTTGATTGTCGTTTAAATTGCCCTCTATTGTGGCGGTCGTTTTATCAAATAATATGTTTATATTTGATTTTTGTAGCGCAATAGGAAGCTGTTCACCCTCAAGGTTTATATCGTTTACGTTAAGCTCACCATTTAATAGTGGGTCTTTTAACGTACCCGCAAGTGCGACCTTACCGCTAATATCACCTTTTAATTGCTCAAGAGTTTCAAGAAATGGCTGTAAGTCTGAAAGTAATATTTTATCAATATTAATAGTGCCATTAAGCGCCTGCGTATTTTGTATGTCGTCAATATTAATGTATGTATCAATTTTACCTAGTACGCTTGACTCTATATTTGCTTCAAGCTGCCCCTTTTGCGAGTCTGAAAAAGCACTAATACTGAGTGTTTCTATAGGTAATTTAAAGCGATCTTCTTCTGAGGTTAAAACAGTGGTCAAGTCACTTGCATTTAAACTTGCGCGTAATGTTTTAAGAGCGCCTGCATTCCAATTGAGCGCCACATTACCCTTTACATCACCACGGGTGCGAATGTTATCGGGTAAAAAGTGTTTAAGCTCTTCAAGCGCTAAATTGTTTAACTTAGCGTTTAACTGGCCTAGCGCTTTAGTTTGGGCAAGCGTGTCTATACAAAGCTCGCTTTGCTGAGAAGCCCAGCAGTGCGCACTTACATTAAAATTACCGTTTTGAGAGTTAAACATAACGGCAATATTTTTAGTGTTGCTAAAGCTTAACTTTTTGTCGCTTAGCGTTACATTACTAAACTCACCATTCCAGGTAGCGTTATTAATTTTGCCATTTACTTCAAGCTCTGCACTGCCCTGCTCGGCATCTACAGATGCTGTAAGTTGGTGATCTGTTTTATCGCCGCTAATATCAACTTTTACACTATTAATTTGCTCATCAGCCACAAGCGCCGAGCCAACACTTAACGATACGTCAGTTTGCCAATCAGCGGCTGTATCCAACTGCCCTTTTACCGTCAGTTTATTTATATTGATTTCATTAAAAATGAAGCTATCAAGCATTAACGCTAAATCGACAGAAGGTGTTAGCCTCTGCCCTCTTACTTTTAAATCGGCGTTGCCATCGGCAATAAATGGCATATTTGCCTCTTTATTACTTTTAAGTGTTATTTTACCGTCAACTTTCCAGCTATCATTAACTTGCCCATTGAGTACTAATTTATTAGTGCCGCTACTTAAATAAAGGCTATCAATATTGGCTTTTAATGCATCATCAAGCTGAAAGTTTGACGCAAACTCAAGGGGTACCTCGTTTAATAATCCGCTTAACTTAGTATCATCCATTTGTAGTTGCCACGAGCCTTCTTCCGCATTGAATGAACCTTTAAATTGCCCTGAAATATCGCTGGTTACAGCATCCGTAAAATACTGCGATTTTAGGTTTGAAAGCGAGCCGTTAAAACTCGCTTTAATGCCCTGTTGCCAATCGACATTAGCTTTTATAATCGCACTACTTTCGTGAGCCTTAATACTTAATGTTTTAAGCACAGCTTGAGTTAAACCGCCTGTTAGCTGAGTATTAAGATTAACAGCCGGATAAGCGCCTAATTGGCTGTTTGCCTGCAAATTGAGTTGGTAGTCATCGGCATTACCATTTGCATTAAGGCTTACATTTTTAACTTTTAGTTCGTTACTTTGCGCATCAATAAGCCATTGGTTAATGTTACCGCTTAGCTCAAATGGGTAATTTTTTTGCTTTAAATTAGCATTCGCTGTTAACGTGAGCGGATATTGTCCACTCGTTTGTAAATTTAAATTTAAGTCAGCTAAATCACCGTTTAACTCTAAGTTTGCTTGGTGCTCGTCACTATTTAAAGTCACTAAGCCTTTTACAGGCAAGTTACCTAAAAGCTCTGCATCTAATTGGGTATTAAGCTGCCACTGCTCATAGGTAGCTGAAAGCGACTTCAAATTAATCACGGCATCTTCTACACTTAATTGCAGCGAAATGTTTTCGATATTATGCTGCGCATCGCCCTGCTCAATTGTTACCTTTGCGATATCAAAGGATTCAATGGCCAAATCAATGGGTGATGTAAATTCAATATCAGGAAGTGCTGGTAATTGCGTAAGTGCAGCTTTGTTGCTTTGAGCAGTTTGCGCCTTGGCAGGTTGTTCTTGCTCTTTTAAAGCAACAAGTATACTCGGGATATTTAAGCTTTTTACTGTGAGTTTTGAGCCTTCAGCTTTAGCTGATAGTTTAAAGTTATTAACGCTCACATCTGCACTAGGGTGGTTTAATGTAAACTCATTAACCGCTATATTTTTTATTGAAACATTAAAAGGTAAAGTAATTTTTTCAAGGGGCTCAGAGGGTGTTTCATCTAGCGCTTCAACTGTTTTTGGCAAGGTTAATTTTATAGATTTAGCGCTAAAATTATCAATACAGATACCATCACACTGCCACCAAAATAAATCTATTTTTAATTGCTGAGCATTAAAATCTAAACCATTATTTTTAAAACGAACATTAAACACATCGTTATAAATAAAGCGGCCATCTTTAATTTCTATGTGTAATCCATCAACAACTTTATTTGCCGTATAGGCAATAAATTGATTACCGGGTGCAGTAAATAATAAACAAAATACGCTAATAATTAGCGAAACTAAAATTGCACTTACTGTGGCTGTTATTTTTTTTAATATTGGCATTA
>NZ_NTLW01000257.1:0-3164 GCF_002632075.1 Pseudoalteromonas sp. ESRF-bin5
ACAGCAAACCCTCTCACAAAACAATTTTTACTTGCGGCTAAATATCAAGAAATAGACGCGCTAAAACAATTACAAAATAGCTGTGCGTCGTTAACAAAATTAGGCGACTTTGTTCATCAATTGCAAAAAGAACGTGCTATGAGCAATATATTTTTAGCATCTAAAAGCCTACAATTTAATTGCGAGCTTAAAGAGCAAATAACGGTAACGCAAACGACCCAACGTTATTTTTATGACTCTTTAAAAACAACTTTTATTACCGACACCTCCTTAAATGGTCATTCGCGGCTGTATAATTTAATTTCTCATAGCTTGCAATCACTCGACGCATTACCCTCGCTTCGTTATCAAATAGCGAATCAAAACATTACACCCGTTCATGCTACCCAGTCATTTACAAACCTAATTGCCGGCTTGTTAAATATAATTTTAGAAGCGGCCGATGGTGCAAACGATCCGCAAGTCATTCGCCTTTTAGTGGCTTATTTTAACTTTATGCAAGGCAAAGAGTATGCAGGACAAGAGCGTGCCTGTGGCGCTCAAGCCTTTGCCGAAAGTAAGTTTTCATGCGAACAAAAACAGCAACTTGCTCATTTTATGCAAGAACAAGAAAACCGTTTTTCCTTTTTTAGTGAATACGCCGACAATCATTTATTAAAATGTTACTCATCACTTATAGAGCACCCGGTAAATAAACAAGTTGATCAACTAAGAAGCCTGCTACAAAAACTAGACGACCAAAATGCACAACCTTTATCTCAGTTAAGTGAAGTGTGGTATGAGGTAACGACTACTCGCATCGATATAATGCATAAAATTGAGCAAAATATTAGCGACCATTTAATTGATAGCGCAGCGATGCGGATTGCTGGCGCTCAACGAAAGCTTAACTCAAACAAGCAAATATTAAGCTCACTAGAACAAGAGTATATTCCTGTTTCAGATGGACAACTCGCTCTCAAAATAGGTGAGCCTTCAAATTCGGCGGTAAGTAAGCTAAGTAGTAATAAAACAATGTACGATTTAATACTTGAGCAAGCACAACATATAAAACAAATAAACCAAGCTTTATTAGATGCCAAACAGCTAATAAGCGAACAAAAAGTCATTCATCAAGCTAAATATATTTTAATCGAGCAGTTAAAAATAAGTGAAGAGCACGCTCATAAACAGCTTCAAAAACAGGCAATGGAATCGCATAGTTCACTGTATGCAGTGGCTAAAAAAATAATTGAATTGAGTGAGTGTGAGTAAAAATAACAGGCTAATGAGCCCAAACTCGCATAGTCACCTTTTAATTTTAAAATAAATTATTGGTGAAGTTCTAATGAAAGCTTCTTTTTAATTTTAGTTTGCCACTCAAGTGCAAGCTCGGGGAGTTCAAGTGCTGCTAATAATACGCTTTCATAATCTGGGTATTGTTTATCAAAAAACGCCTGAAACAACGTTGTAACCGAAATGTTGTGTTTGGCTTTATGTTCAATAGTCACGGCATCGCCCGTTTTAGCAACACCTTGCTCAAGCACTCTAAAATAAACACCCGTGTGGTAATACTGAGTAAACAGTTTTAGGCTTTGTTTATTATTAAGTGCAATGGCAAGCTTAAAGCACGGCACTCGCGGCTGGCTTACTTCAAGTAGTGCTGTACCTACACGAATACGATCGCCTATATGAATATTTTTCTCATCAAGCTCTAAAATTGTAAAGTTTTCGCCAAAGGAACCGACTGCTAAATCATCATTTTTAAGGGTGCGTTTCCAGTAATCATAATGATTGTGCGAAAACGCATAAACCGCCTTATCAATACCGCCGTGATTAACTAAATCGGCTTGCTCATCACCTATTATATTTAGCTTTTCAATAACAACCGGCTCATTGGTTGGCGTTTTAAAAATACCGGTTTTGACCTCTTTGCCGTTATGCACGACCGTTTTTATTTTAGAGATATTGGTAGAGATTATATGCATTTACTTAATTGCATCCTGTTCGATACTTTGCCATTTATCCAGTGCTTGTTTGTCGCTTTGTTTAAACTCAACCCAATTTGATGAGTCTTTAAAATGCTCTTTTTTCCAAAACGTGGCGTGGTTTTTTAAGTAATCCATAATAAATTGTGCGCCTTCAAAGGCGGCTTGGCGGTGGCGGCTGGTTACGCCAACAAATACAATTTGCTCACCAAGGGCTAAATAACCGACTCGATGAATAATACTTATGCGGGCAAGTTGCCAGCGTGTTTGTGCTTGTTCGGCTATCGATTGCAGTAGTTGCTCAGTCATCCCTGGGTAGTGTTCAAGCTCAAGGGCGATTACGTTATCGCCGCTGCTAAATTCTCGCACCAGCCCTGTAAACGTCACTACGGCACCATCGCTTTTGTTATTACTGCATAGTGCGTCATGTTGCTCGCCTACTGAAAAATCCTGCGTTTGTACGTTAATGCTTATACTCATTATCCACCTGTCACTGGTGGGAAAAAAGCAAGTTCATCCCCTGCTTTTACAAGCTCATCGCTTGATGACATAGTTTGATTAAGCGCACACAATACATCACGCTCTTCAAGCCATGCCTGCCAATGTGGGTTTTGCTCAACCAGCATGTGTTTAAACGCTTTAATGCTAAGGGTGTGCGCTATATCAACGGTTAACTTATCGCACTTTAGGCGCTCTTTTAGTTGGCCAAAAAACAGTACGTTTACATGCCCTGCATCAGTATCATTTAAATTAGTCTCGCTGCCAGCTGCCATGCTTGCCCCCTGCTTTTTGCGTTACACGCATACCGTGTATTTCCATAAGCGGATCGGCGGCTTTACACATATCAAATAATGTTAGGGTAGCCACAGACACAGCGGTGAGCGCTTCCATTTCAACGCCCGTTTTACCTGCTAATTTACAGTAGCTGGTGACTTTAATTTGGCTATTTGCTTCATCAAGTTCAAAATCAACGCCTACTTTACTCAGTGCCAGCGGATGACAAAGCGGAATTAAATCGGCGCACTTTTTAGCGCCCTGAATACCCGCAATTCGGGCTACGCCTAGCACGTCACCTTTTTTATTTTGATTAAGCAGCACTTGCTCAAAAGCCTGTTTGCTCATTTTAATGTAGGCCTCGGCGGATGCATCGCGCAGAGTGACCTCTTTTAGCGATACATCAACCATGTTTGCTTGGCC
>NZ_NTLW01000216.1:0-12144 GCF_002632075.1 Pseudoalteromonas sp. ESRF-bin5
TACACTTGGCTTTAAACCTGGTTTTTCGTTGTTTGACGATCAAGATACCAACCAGCTGTTGTCGGAGCTCACTGAAGATGAATTAAAAAAAGACAAAGATTTACTCAAGCTACTTAAAATGGAAATTGGTAGCTGGAAAAACGAATTAGTATTGCCAGAGCAAGCAATACGTGAAGCGCGTGACGCGCAAAAGGCGTTATTCGCGCAGCTATACGCGCGCTATCAAACACAATTACGTGCTTATAATGCATTAGATTTTGACGATCTAATAATGATCCCTACGTTACTACTTACTAGCAATGCAACATCTCGTGAGCGTTGGCAGCAACGCTTTAAGTATTTGCTGGTGGATGAATACCAAGATACCAACACCAGCCAGTATCAGCTTGTAAAGCTACTCGTAGGTGAAAGAGCACGCTTTACTGTAGTAGGCGACGATGACCAATCGATTTACTCATGGCGTGGCGCACGTCCGCAAAACCTTGTTCTTTTGAGTAAAGATTACCCCGGGCTTAGGCTTATAAAGCTTGAGCAAAATTATCGAAGCGCGCAGCGAATACTTAAATCTGCCAATATACTCATTGCTAACAACCCGCACGATATAGAAAAAAAACTATTTAGTGAGTTAGGGTACGGTGAGCCGATAAAAGTTATTGGGTGTCGTGATGAAGAGCATGAGTCGGAGCGTGTAGTTGCTGAAATTATTTCGCATAAATTTATGAAGCGCACCAGCTACAAAGACTACGCTATATTGTATCGTGGTAATCACCAAGCACGTGGCTTTGAAAAGTCATTAATGAGCAACCGCATACCCTATAAAATAAGTGGCGGTATGTCGTTTTTTGCGCGTTCAGAAATTAAAGATATCATGGCGTACTTACGCTTGCTCGTAAACCAAGACGACGATAACGCATTTTTACGTATAGTAAACACGCCTAGACGAGAAATAGGCACGGTAACACTTGAAAAACTGGGCACTTTAGCCAACGAAAAACATCAAAGTTTGTTTGCTACTTGTTTTGATAACGACCTGAGTTACAGGCTAAAAGGGCGTGGTTTTAACGCTTTAGCTGGGTTTGCTCGATGGATTGTCGAATTGTCAGATAACGCGGTACGCAGTGATACGTTAGAGGCAGTGAAAGACTTAGTGCGTAATATTAATTACGAAGCCTACCTATACGAATCATCGCCCAGTGCTAAAGCGGCTGAAATGAGAATGAAAAACGTCTCTGAATTATATCGTTGGATCACAGACATGCTAACCGGAGACGCTGACAATGAACCGATGACGCTTGCCGAGGTGGTTAGTAAACTTACACTGCGCGATATGCTTGAGCGTAACGAGGAAGAAGATGAGTCCGATGCAGTTCAGCTACTTACATTGCATGCTTCTAAAGGCTTAGAATATCCGTATGTGTTTATGGTTGGCATGGAAGAAGGGTTATTACCTCATCAGGTAAGTATTGATGAAGACAATGTAGATGAAGAGCGCCGACTCGCTTACGTTGGTATTACGCGTGCTCAGCAAGAGTTAACACTAACTTATGCAAAAATTCGCCGTCAATTTGGTGAAACTTCTGAAACAGAGTTAAGTCGATTTGTGCAAGAGTTACCGCAAGATGATTTAGCATTTGAAAACAAAAAGGCGCCTAGTTCGCAGGCAGAGCGAATGGAAAAAGGGCAGGCCAGGGTAGCAAACTTACGTGCTATGTTTAAAAAGCCTGAGTAATACTCAGGCTTAAATAGACTGGCTGAGGTGTCCTTGATTTGGCTTAGAGCACGTTAGTGTATGCTGTTTGCCAACAAAATATGACAAGCCATGTTTCTCCAATAAGGCTCTAAAATTAAGAATAGAGGGTCCTTTTGCAATGACCTTCATTTTTTTGAGCTTAGTGATAGGAAGCACACCTTGTAGTTGCAGGTCGTAACTATCTTGTTGCAATATTCGCTTGCTAAAGGTGGAGCTAAGCAATAGATAGTCAAAATTTACATCGGTTAATAGGTTAAGTTCACATCTGTCTTTAGCAAAATTATTTAAGCCAATTGAGTAGCCTAACAAAGATAATTGCTTAAGATTTTCTAGCTGAGTAGCACATGCATGGCGAATTTCTTGCTCATCAAAAAGTAAACAAAGTTGGCTTGGGCCACGTTGTTTATTTAACACATCAACAAATAAAGTAAATTCGTGTTTTTCAAGTAATAAGCAAGAGCACGGTACTAATGCCATTGCCACATTTGCATTTATGGCCTGCGTGTAAGCACACGCTAGAAGTTGCAACTCTACTTTTAAGTGTTGCTCTTTATCGGTAGCAAATTTTTTCAAAACCTCAAAACTGGTAAACCCTAAAATAGGATGCTCACCGAACGCTTCAAATAGCGATTCAGATTGCTGTTGCTCGTTTAGTGTAATAATTTCTGAGCTTCTAAAGCCCATTGGCATGACATCAAGATGATGCAGTGCTTTTTGCCCTACATCAGCTATTGATTGAGTGAGTAACGGATGAAACAGCTCGTAACGATTTTTTCCAGAATTCTTTGCATGATACATCGCGGCATCAGCATCACGAATAATTTCGTCGGTATGCTTATAGCTTTGTTTTGAGTAGTTTATCCCAATGCTAGCGCCGCTTTGCAGCAAAGTACCTTTAATATTAAAAGGCTTTTTCATTAAATCGATAATACGATTAGCTACATCTTCGGCCTGTTGTGGTTCGGTTAAATGCGTTAGTAAAATAACGAATTCATCTCCCCCCAAACGGGCTAATAAATCGTGCTCACGAATGCATTGTGAAAAAAGCTCACTCACATTAATTAAGAACTGATCGCCAGCTTGGTGACCCAGTTGGTCGTTAATATCTTTAAACTTATCTAAATCAATAAACAGAACGGCAAATTGACGCTCTGGAAAACGCTGAAAATGTTGAAGTGTTTTTTCTAATTGGGTTAAAAATAAACTGCGGTTTGGCAAGCTTGTTAACGAATCGTGATGGGCGTCGTGATAAAGCTGTTGCTCTATTTTTTTTCGTTCTTCAATTTGCATTTGCAAATGCAAATTAGTTTGTTGCAGTTCTTTTGTTTTTTCGTTTACTCTAAATTCAAGCTCTTGGTGACTTTTAGCTATAGCCTGATTTGCTAGCTTAGTTTGTAAAACAGCCGCTATTTGGTGCGATACAAACGTAATTAATTCGTTATCGTCTTGACTAAAAATATGTTTATTGTTGTATGCTTGGCACACAATAAGGCCAATAACACCCTGTGATGTTTTTAAAGGTGCACCTAGCCAGCTCGTCGCTTTTTGTTTGTTAGGAACGGGGGCTGAACGTTGTACCACGCCACTATTTAATAATGCTTGTGCTTTTTCTGGGTTAATAAGCTGCGTTTCTTCGGTGCTTATTACTAATTCGCTGTAGCCTTTGGCAAACTGACGGGGCTGAGTATTTTCCTTATATTCATCAACACAGTAAGGGAATGATATCCAACCTGAGTCTTTGTCATAGAGTGCAATATAAAGATTTTCTGCGTAGGTAATTGTTTTTATTATGCCATGTATTTTAACGTAAGCATCATCAAGATTTTTAGCTTGAGTGGCGATTTCAGATACTTTAAATAAAATTTGTTGACGTTGCAGCGCGCGTTTACGGTTAGCTACTTCAAGATTAAGTGCATCGTTACTTTGAGTCAGTGCTCGAGTGCGAATTTTTACTTCTGACTCTAAATACTCACGTTTTTTTACACGTTCTATCGCCGTCGCTAAATACAGCGACATCACTTCAAGAAGTTGTATTTGCTGGGAGTTATAACTTTGATTTACGTCATAGCTTTGAGCGGCTAACACACCAATAATATTTTTTTCTTGGTACACAGGTACACCTACCCAATGTTCGGCGGGTGTGCCTAGCGCTTTGAATAAGCCGTTAGCGGCTGCCTCTTGCATTTGTTGTTTTGTAAAGTATGTGGTTTTACCTTCTTTAAATACATAACCGGTAGCACCTTCATCAAAACTATTAGAGTGGTTTAGTGGTACTGCAATGCCATCTTTTTCATCTGAAAAATAAGAAAGCTCTAATGTTTGGCACTGCTGGTTTTGTAAAACAACATAAAAGCTTTTACTGGGAACATACTTTTGTAAAATATCGTGTATAGCGGGATAAAGTAGTGTTAACTCCGCAACCGTACTCGCGCGCTCAGAAAGTTGGATAAGCGCATTTTGCAAATGGTGTGATTGCTTGTACTTTTCGAGTAGGGTTTTGAGGCGTTTATTTTGATACGCTAATCTACGCGATGAAGGGAGTTTATCTTCCAATGATGTAACCGATATTATTATTGTATAGTTATTAGACTTATACTTTCACTTTTAGTGCTTAGCGTCAAGCTGATATTCTAATAAAAATAATGGTTAACGCGGTATTTCGGGCATAAAAAAAGGCTTAACAAGTTAAGCCTTTTTTTATGTATAACTGAGCGTTATTCTGCTGTCATGAAGTCGATTGCTGCGCTTATTTCATCGTCAGAACAATCCATGCATGTGCCTCTAGCTGGCATTGCATTAAAGCCGTTAATTGCATGCTCAAGTAGCGTATCTTTGCCTTTGGCAATACGCGGTGCCCAATCGTCTGCAGATTTAGGTGCACCTAATGCGCCTGTACCATGACATGCAAAGCACGCAGCCTGGTAAACTTGCTCACCAGAGCGAGGCCCTGTTGGTGCGGCTGCTACTGCAGTTTTATCACCTTCAACGTACACAGCACCAACAGGTGCTAAACGCTTTTTAATTGCATCTTCAGTCATAGAGTTATCATATGGCTGTGCGTATGCTGTAGTTGCTAACACTAATAATGCTAATGCTGTTAATTTTTTCATTTTGCCTTGCTCACTTCGATTTGAACGTGATCAATCACGATATAGATGACGGAAATTACGCCGATTATAACTCTCTGAGGCAATTTATAAAATGCTAAGAGGTATTTTTATTACTAAAAACTGGCTACTTTTTGCGTTAGCTCAACAAAAATAAGTGCCTTGGCGTATTTATTTAGCCAATATACCTGGTCATCTAATAAATAACCTTTGTTACAATCAATTTAATGCTAATACGGATTTAACAAGTTTTTCGATCCCCGCATCTGCTTCAACAATCGATTGCGCTAGCATGTAAGCAGGTGTAGTCACAATTTTATTGTGTTGATCAATTACAACGTCATCAACATCACAATTTAAGTGTGTTGCGCCAAGCTTAGTGAGTGCGGCTGCTGTGTCTTTATCGTTGCCAATAGTGATTTTTGCATCGTCGTAAATAAATGGAGTTAACGCAGGCGCGATACACATATAGCCGGCTGGTTTATTGGCATTAGCGAATTTTTTACAGGCGTTTAATACGTCGTTGTTAATGGTCGCTTGTGCGCCTTTGACCGCAAAGTCACATAAGTTTTTCGCAGCACCAAAACCACCTGGAACTATTAATGCGTCAAATTGATCGCTATTAAGGTGGTTAAGCGCTTTTATATCACCTCGGGCAATACGTGCAGCTTCTACTAATACATTACGCTTTTCACTCATTTCCTCACCCGTTAGATGATTAATAGTGTGAAGTTGCTCTATGTCTGGTGCAAAACACTGGTAGGTTGCACCATTTTTAGCTATGTGTAAAAGAGTCAAAATGGCTTCATTAATTTCGGCACCATCGTATACACCATTTCCAGCTAATAACACGGCTACTTTTTTCATGCTTTTGTGCTCCTTGATTTAATTTATTCAGTCTATAGTTTGAAGTTTAACACGGACGAAATTGCCTATTTAAATTAATTTTTGTGTGAAAATTATCCGCTAAGTAAGTTGCAATGCGGCATATGCCATTTCACAATTAGCACCAATAAAAAAAAGTATAAAGGATCGCTATGATCTTCGATCCATTATGCTAAAATACTCCTCCGGTTATTTAATTGGACACGAATAACCAAAGTAGATGATGGCACTAGTAGCCATACAAAACCTTTTTCCACATTGGTTTAAAAATAATAAAAAAAGAACTTCGTATTATCTTTTTTAAATTAAAACATATAGTTAATCATTTTTCTAGGCGTTTAAATAGGCCTTGGAAGAATTATTTGTGCCTGTTATCTACATACTTATCCACAGCTTGCTCTTATTTTAATAAAATACCGAATATCAATTGATAGTCGTTTTATTTTAACCCTTATGGCATGCTTACAATTATCATAATTTTTAGCATTTAGGATCCAAATTCACCATGGCTCAGATCCCCGAAAATCCACTTATTTTAGTTGATGGTTCGTCGTATTTATTTCGTGCTTATCATTCTCCTCCACATCTAACTAATTCTAAGGGTGAGGCTACGGGCGCTATTTATGGCGTTATTAATATGCTGAAAAGCTTGATCAGACAGTATGATCCCTCGCATATGGTGGTTGTATTTGACGCCAAAGGTAAAACATTCCGTAACGACATGTACAGCGAATACAAAGCTAATCGCCCACCTATGCCTGACGACTTACGCACCCAAATAGCACCTATCCACAGTATTATTAAAGCAATGGGGTTTCCGCTTATTAGTATTGAAGGGGTTGAAGCAGACGATGTCATTGGAACCTTTGCGCGAATTGCCTCTGAGCAAAAACGCCATGTACTGGTTTCGACCGGCGATAAAGATATGGCCCAGCTTGTGAATGAGCATGTGACACTCATTAATACGATGACCGACAGTATTTCAGATCCTGACACAGTTGTTGAAAAGTTTGGTGTGGGCCCAGATCTTATAATTGATTACCTAGCACTGATGGGCGATAAGGTTGATAACATTCCTGGCGTAGAAGGCTGTGGCCCTAAAACAGCTGTAAAATGGTTACAAAAATATGGATCTCTGCAAGGTGTAATGGATAACGCAGGCGAAATTAAAGGTAAAATTGGTGAAAAATTAGCAAATGCATTAGATCATTTACCTTTAAGCTATGAGTTGGCGACCATTAAGTGTGACGTTGAGGTTGAGTCAGATCTTGATACGTTTAAATTGCAGGAACCAAATAAAGACGAGTTAATTGCATTATATGGTGAATGCGAATTTCGTCGTTGGTTAGCTGAGCTACTAGATAACCCAAGTGATGCACAAACTCACTTAGCAGTTCCATCGCAAGAAACAGAATTACCAAAAGTTGAAGAGGCTCATTACGAGACTATTTTAACAGAGGCGCAGTTTGATACGTTAATAGAGCAACTTAATGGCGCTGATCTTTTTGCTTTTGATACAGAAACAACTAGCCTCGATTATATGCAAGCGCAATTAGTAGGCATGAGTTTTAGCGTTAAAGCAGGAGAAGCTGCATATTTACCTGTTGCGCACGATTACCCCGATGCACCAGATCAACTAAGCCTTGAATTTGTGATGCAAAAGCTTGGGCCAATTTTAGCTGACGCTAATAAAGCGAAAGTAGGGCAGAATCTTAAATACGACAAAAGCGTATTAGCCAATGCCGGCTATGAACTCAATGGTATTAAATTTGACACTATGCTTGAGTCATATGTATTTAACAGCGTAGGTACGCGCCACGATATGGATTCGTTGGCATTAAAGTATTTAGGTCATAAAAATATTAGCTTTGAAGATATTGCAGGCAAGGGTAAAAAGCAGCTGACGTTTAATCAAATTGAACTCGAAAAAGCAGCGCCTTATGCAGCAGAAGACGCGGACATAACACTTCGCTTACACGAAGTACTGTGGCCTAAAATTGAGGCAGATGAAAAGCTTAAATCGGTATTTGAAGAGATTGAAATGCCATTGGTAAGCGTCATTTCAGATATTGAGCGCACAGGGGTTGCAATTGATAGCAACATGCTTGGCGCGCATAGCCAACGTTTAGGTGAGCGCTTAATTGAACTTGAAAAAGAGGCGTTTGAAATTGCAGGTGAACCCTTCAACCTGAGCTCACCAAAACAGTTACAAGTATTATTGTTTGAAAAGCTAGAGCTGCCAATAATTAAAAAAACGCCTAAAGGTGCACCTTCAACCGCAGAAGAGGTACTTCAAGAGCTTGCTCATGATTACCCGTTACCTAAGGTTATTATTGAACACCGTGGTTTATCAAAACTTAAATCAACATATACCGATAAACTACCGCTTATGGTTAATGAAAAAACACAGCGTGTACACACGTCATACCATCAAGCTGTAACAGCGACAGGGCGTTTAAGTTCTACCGATCCTAACCTGCAAAATATTCCTATTCGCTCAGAAGAGGGTCGTCGTATTCGAGAGGCCTTCATTGCTGCTGATGGTTATAAAATAGTGGCAGCCGATTACAGCCAAATTGAATTACGCATAATGGCGCATCTTTCACAAGATAAAGGTTTGCTTAATGCTTTTGCAAACGGTTTAGATGTTCATAGTGCGACCGCGGCCGAGGTGTTTGGTGTTGATTTAGATGACGTAACAACAGACATGCGCCGAAAAGCAAAAGCCGTAAACTTTGGTCTTATTTATGGTATGTCGGCTTTTGGTTTAGCCCGCCAGTTAGATGTACCACGCCATGAAGCTCAACATTATATTGATAAATATTTTGAACGTTTTCCAGGCGTATTAGAGTACATGGAAACAACACGCGAAAAAGCAGCAGAAAATGGTTATGTTGAAACAATATTTGGACGCAGATTGCATTTACCTGAAATAAATGCCCGTAACGGAGCCCGTCGTAAAGGCGCGGAGCGTGCTGCTATAAATGCGCCTATGCAAGGCACTGCTGCTGATATAATTAAAAAGGCTATGTTAAGTGTTAATCAGTGGGTGTACGAACAAGCTCCAAATACCGTGAAGCTGCTTATGCAAGTGCACGATGAATTAGTATTTGAGATTAAAACTGATTGTGCAGAGGCTTACACAAAACAAATTTGCGAGTTAATGTCACAAGCTGCTTCACTCGATGTACCTTTAATAGTAGAGGCTGACGAAGGTGAAAACTGGGAACAAGCCCACTAAACTTTATAAATAATAAAAGCGCCAATAGGCGCTTTTTTTATGTGTATTAAAAATAGTAGTACCTTACCGGTCAATTTTATATAAACAGAATTTAGTTAATAATTAGTTAAAATAGGTAATTATTTATGCCAAATGGTTACATGTTCGTCAATTCTAACTATTAATGCAGAATATGATTGTATTTTTATGCGCGCTTTTGTTAAAGTCCCGCCCGTCCTACTCTGTAGGACATCCTGTTGATGATGCGTCTGTAAAGATGCAACAAATTGTTAGCGACTCCCCAGTTTGCTATATCGGCCTAATAACCTTTTATTAGGCCGTTTTTTATTCCGCACTTTTCAGTATTCTCGACCTAATTATTACTTCTATTGTGATCATCTTTACGTTTAAACCCCGTAATTATAGCGAGTATTAGTTGCGATATTACAATCTCATATTTTAGTATGGTTTATGTTATTTCTAAATGATAGTATTCAATGAGGTTTTACCTTCATCTATGTGTTTAAAGGAGTGCGTTATGTTTAAAGCGTTAGTGATTACAGGCCTTTCGTTATCAAGTTTACTTATGTCTAATTTTGCCTTTGCTAATTGGCTGCTAGACAACGATAAAAGCCAGGTAAGTTTTGTTTCTATAAAGAAAGACACGATTGCAGAAGCCCATCACTTCACTGCAATCGAAGGTAAGCTTAACGATAAAGGTGAGTTTAATGTTTATATAGATTTAGCATCAGTAGAAACGTATATACCTATTCGTAATCAAAGGCTTACAAGCCTGTTATTTGAAGTAAATACATTCCCAAAAGCCGTGCTAACAGCTAATTTGAAGCCATCGTTAGAAATAATTAAAAAACCGGGTAGTTACGTATTAAAAGGTATTAGCGCAGAGCTTGATTTTCATGGTAACAAAAAATCACTTTCAATTGATGTGCTGGTAAATAGCAATAAAAGTGGTGATTTGACGCTTGCTTCATTCACGCCAGTCATCATAAATAGTGGCGACTTTGGTGTGACAGAGGGAGTTAAACAGTTACAAGAGCTTGCTGGTTTGCCTTCGATTGCAACGGCTATCCCAGTTTCATTTGCATTAACGCTTAATAAACAGTGATTTCGCTTAATGAGCTCAGTAAACAGTTAAGTGAGCCGAGTAAGCCCTTTGATAGTTGGCAACCCTCTCATTGTGGTGAGTTGCCAATCGTTATTAACGACCAAGGGGAATGGTTTTACGATGGTAGTAAAATAACAAGACTACCTATGGTCAAATTGTTTGCTTCTGTATTGTGCAAAGAGGGTGCACATTTTTATTTAAAAACACCTATCGAAAAAGTAACGATTACAGTAGAAGATGCGCCGTTTATTATTGTTGATTGGTTTTTAAAGCAAACTAATGAAGGCGAGGCTTTGTGTTGTATTGATAATTTAGCCAGGCAGTGGATTGTTTGCCAGCAACAGCCCTTACGGGTAAAAAATTATAAGGGCGCTAAAGTACCTTATTTAATATTACCTTTTGGTTGTAGTGCACGTATAGCAAGAAGTGTGTTTTATCAGTGGGCAGAAAAAGCCGAGTCTGATGAGCTCGGCTATTTTATTCAATCTGCAGGTGAGGTGTTTTACTTAAGTTAGCTTGCAGTGTTTGTGTCTGAACTGCTTTCGTCAGCTACTTTTTCTACAGGTGGTACCGCGATAACGGGGCCTAAATACCATTCGTCTAGTTTTTTAGCTACTTCTGGTAATCCAGTGCCTTTTAAAGATGAAAATGCATGGACAGTAATATCACCGTCCAGCTCGCTTAGTTCGCGGCGAACTTGTAGTACTTGTGCCTTTCTTGCACCTTGCTTTAATTTATCAGCTTTTGTTAGCAGGGCCAATACTGGAATCTCGCTTCCAATCGCCCAATTAATTAAGTCGCGGTCTAAATCTTTTAACGGATGACGAATATCCATTAAAACAACTATTCCTTTTAAGCTTTGGCGTTTTTGAAGATATTCACCTAATGACTTTTGCCATTTCTTCTTCATTTCAATTGGTACTTTGGCAAAACCGTAGCCTGGTAGATCTATTAGGCGCATGTTATCAACATCAGCTAACTCAAACGTATTAATTAACTGAGTTCGCCCAGGGGTTTTACTCGTACGTGCTAATTTTTGATCGGTTAATGCATTAAGCGCACTTGATTTACCTGCATTAGAACGACCCGCAAACGCAACTTCAATTCCCGTATCAGCAGGTAATTTAGTAATGTCTGGAGCGCTTGTAACGAAAGACGCGGTATTATATTTGATACGAGATTTGAGCACAGGCTCTCCTAAAACTTTAAAAATAACGTTAAGTAAACCAAATTTACTTAGGGCACGTATTTTATACTATAAAAGATGTATTAAAAAGCGTATTTAAATACCTTAAATCAGTGTCTGTGGTACATTTAAAGCATATTAAAGCTTCACCTTAGTCAAAACCCTGTAAATTATAAGCTTAATATGTGTAGAAAACGTGCCAGAGAATTTATTATCGTGTAGAATATATGTATTGCAACATCATGATTGTAGATGATACAGGGTCGGGAACAGAGAATTCACCATGAAAAAAATAGCACTATCTTTAACAATATTGCTTGGTGCGTTGTCAGCAAGCAACGCAACAGCATTTGATGGCGATGTAAACGCAGGTAAACAAAAATCAGCAACGTGTGCGGCATGTCACGGCCCAGACGGTAATGCACCGATTACTATTTACCCTAAAATTGCAGGCCAACACCCAGATTATATCCTAAAGCAACTTCAGGATTTGAAACTAGGTATGACATCAGGCGGGAAAGAAGGCCGTATGGATCCTGTAATGAGCGCAATGGCAATGCCACTTAGCGAACAAGACATGAAAGATCTGGCAGCTTACTTTTCGTCACTAAACATGTCAGAGGGTTCAACACCTAAAGACGTCGTTGAAGTTGGCGCTATGCTTTATAAAGCGGGTGATGCAGAGCGAGGCATTCCTTCATGTGCTTCGTGTCATGGTCCTCGTGGTAACGGCTCATCGTTAGCTAAGTTTCCAAAAGTGTCTTTTCAGCATCCAGAGTACATAAAGTCTCAACTTGAAAAGTTTCGTAATGGTACACGCCATAATGACCTAAACGGTATGATGGGTGACATCGCTAAAAAGCTAACAGA
>NZ_NTLW01000310.1:0-6333 GCF_002632075.1 Pseudoalteromonas sp. ESRF-bin5
TGCCGCGTACTACTAATCGTAATGATTACACCAGCCTTGAAAAAGGCACCGTTATTGAATCACTTGCACCAGCACTCACTTCACGTGGTCATAAAGTGCGTGTGTTAGACCTAAATTCAGGTTTACATGGCGTTGAAGTGAAAAATAATAAGCTGTATGGCGCAGCCGATCCGCGCCGTGAAGGTGTTGCGTTGTCTGATTTAACTAACAATAACGCCACTTTCAAATTTTAAATTATGTATAATACAAACACGACCTATGTGCGTGTTTGTATTCTCAATGGTCTGACAAGTACTATGTTCATTGCATTTAAATTCTGAGCATTGATAATGACAGATCATAACTTAAGACTCCATTAAAGCCTGGAAATATGACAACAAATACTGATCCTAATTACTTATATATTCATCACTCTGGCCCTGGCCTTATTGAAACGCCATTACTAAACAAGGGCAGTGCGTTTAGTAAAAAAGAGCGCGAAAATTTTAACCTTGCAGGTTTACTGCCTCCACGCTTTGAAACTATCGAAGAGCAAGTTGAACGTTGTTATCAGCAATACTCAAGTTTTACCGACAATTTAAATAAGCACATTTATTTACGTGCCATTCAAGATAACAACGAAACGCTTTACTACCGCTTAGTGCGCGATCATCTTGAAGAAATGATGCCAATTATTTACACCCCTACAGTGGGTGATGCCTGTGAAAAGTTTTCGGATATTTACCGCAGCGCACGTGGCTTGTTTATTTCGTACGAAGACCGTTATCAAATTGACGACATTTTACGTAATGCCACAAAAGGTAAAGTAAAAGTCATTGTTGTGACCGACGGTGAACGTATATTAGGGCTAGGCGACCAAGGTATTGGCGGCATGGGTATTCCTATTGGTAAATTGTCATTGTACACGGCGTGTGGTGGCATAAGCCCAGCATATACATTGCCAGTTATGCTTGACGTAGGGACCAACAACGAAAAGCTTTTAAATGATCCTATGTATATGGGCGCACGCCATAAACGTATAACTCAAGACGAGTACGATGAGTTTTTAGATCTATTTATTAAAGCGGTCAAACGCCGTTGGCCAAATGTATTGCTTCAATTTGAAGACTTTGCACAACCTAATGCTATGCCGCTTCTTAAGCGCTACCGTGAAGAAATTTGTAGCTTTAACGATGACATTCAAGGCACTGCATCAGTAACAGTTGGCTCTTTATTAGCTGCGTGTCGTGTTAAAGGCTCAACTCTTAGCCAACAAAAAGTTGTATTTGTTGGTGCAGGCTCTGCGGGTTGTGGTATTGCTGAGCAAATTATTAGCCAAATGGTATTTGAAGGTATCTCTGAAGAGCAAGCACGTAGCCAAGTATTCATGGTTGACCGTTTTGGTCTGTTAACTAATGGCATGGAAGGGCTACGCGACTTCCAACAAGCTTTAGCGCAACCAACAGACGCGCTAAATGATTGGACTTACAGTGGTGAATACGCGTCATTGTTAGATGTAATGCATTGTGCAAAACCAGACATACTCATTGGTGTATCGGGTCAGCCAGGTTTGTTTACAGAGCAAGTTATTCGTGCAATGCATTCAACGTGTGAACAACCTATAATTTTCCCGTTAAGTAACCCGTCTAAACAGGTAGAAGCACACCCAGAAGACGTCATTAAATGGACTGATGGTAAAGCATTAGTTGCAACAGGTAGCCCGTTTGATCCCGTTGAATATAATGGTGAAACTTTCCCAATTCCACAGTGTAACAACAGTTATATTTTCCCTGGTATTGGTTTAGGCGTTATTGCAGCTAAGGCTACACGCATTACAGATGCCATGCTTAGCGTGTCGAGTGAAATGCTTGCTGAGTCTTCACCGCGAGCAAACAGCGGTAAAGGCAGTTTATTACCAGCATTAACAGAAATTGAAACGCTTAGTAAACGCATTGCATTTGCTATTGCTAAAAAAGCGATTGAAGAGGGTGTTGCATTGGAAATTTCTGACGATGCTCTGTGGGCAGCCATTGATAAAAATTATTGGTTACCAAAATACCGTAACTACAAACGTTGCAGCGTTTAAGTGGTATAAGTAATTTTATGTAACCCTGCATTACAACACATAACAAAAAACAGGCGCTTGCCTGTTTTTTTATGCTTGTTCATTTATTGTTAACCCATTAGGCTCTTTAATAGAGCTAATGCAAATCCGCGATCATACTTAATTAAGCAAATTAGTATAAAACAAAAAGGGTTCTATGATGAACACACTAAAACTTTTTCTTGGAAGTGCAATAGCATTAAGCACACTTAGTTTGAATGCCGTTGCCAGCCAAACACCCGATGCGCCACACATTTATGTGAAAGGGCAAGCGACACTTACTACCATGCCTGATTATGTACAAATGAGTGTGGGTATCACTGAGGTAAATAAAGACCTAATAGCTGCAAAAAACAAAGCCGATATCACTATGGCAAAAGCCATCAAATTAGTAAAAACGTTAGGCGTTAAAGACACTGACATTAACGCAGGGCAAATTAATATACACCGCGATACTCAATACAATCGCCAAACTGGACAGCAAGAATTTATCGGTTTCAAAATTACCCGAACACTAACGGTCAAACTTACTGATATAAGTAAATACCCTACGTTATTACAAAGTTTGGTTAATAACGGCATAAACCAAATTAACAATACCCAATTTTTAGCTAGCAACTATAACGAGCTTCATAAAAAAGCTCAAAAAATGGCAATACAAGATGCTAAAAAAGCGGCTAAAGAATTAAGCGATGACTTTGATGTGTCGTTAAAAGGACTATATAACGCATCGTTGAGTCCACTTAATGTTCAAACTCAGCCCTATATGCGTGCAAAAGAAATGGTAATGGCGGATAGTGCACCCGGTAATTATGTCCCGGATGCGTATCACAGTGGAGAAATTAAGGTAACAGCATCTAGTTACGCTATTTATTATATTGAGTAGGAATTATTTTGGTGGTGCTCAAAACGTGCCACCAATTGACTACCTTGTTGCTCATTGATGCGTGTTATAGAATTTAGCATATTACAAATTTCGCGCCTGTCGTACTCGTTAGTCACATTCATGTTTATGTCATCAACAATAGCGAATAAATAATTAAATAAGCTTTCGCGTGCTTTTTCATTATCGTGCGCCACAAATAAAATATTTTTAAATGCTTCTAATACATTTGTCATTACGTAGGCGTCACCTTTTGCATAATGACGAAGCGGCGAAAAGTTATCATGCAGTAACTCATCAAAACTGGTTTCATGTAAATATAAAAGCGGTTTTTTTTCACTGTGCTTAAACGAATAATTTATATCGTTAAGAGATAGGCGCTCAATTAGTAAAATACTAAGCATATCAATTGATTTAACAGCGGTACCTGGATCGTTAATGCCAGGGCTCATTGCTTTTACTGCTATTTCAGATATTTGTGTTAAACCATAGCGGTAGTGGTCGCTAATGTACTCTTCTATATAAAAAATAAAGCAATCTAATATTTTTTCTAAGAGCTCTTCATCGTGGGTTATATCGACATTACATTTTAAAAATGGATAACCTTTTACTGTAAAATATCCTTGGTTAACAGAAATATATAAGTTTATTTCGTGCTCTTTTAAAATTGCACACAGTTTATCTGTTTGCACACCCTTATAGTAACCCTCTGTTTTACTGCTTATGGAGTGCCATGTTGAAAAATCAGGAAACTCACTAACAGAGGCCTCTTTTTGTCTTTTAATGATCGCTTTAATTTCTTTTTTAGTCTGGCTAAACAAACCATTGAGGACATTATCGACTTGGATAGCGCGTGAAATAGAATGAATAAAAAATACAAATAACCCTAATGAAATCAAGCCAAAAATTAAAGCAAATAAAACACCTATAGACGGAATTGCAGTGCTGCCGCCTTCTAACTTATTAATATTTATAAGCATGATAATAGAGTAAATGATACTGCCTAAGTAAAAGCCGAGCACCATTTGATGAGACTTTCTAGTAATTAAACCGGGCACAACGCGAGGCGATAGACTCGCACTAGCAGAGTTTAAAACCACCATAACCATAGAAAAACTAAATACAGTCAATGAGATAATACTACCTGCAAGCGTACTTAAAATTGTTCGCGCATTTTCTGCGCTATCAACCAAAACCACTGAGATAAAAGACTTCAACTGCTCAACAGGGGCTAAATATTCAACCGACATTGTAATGATGGCAAAAAACAAAAAACCAACAGAAAGCACAGAAGGGTAAAAGCCAATGCTGTTTATCATTTCACGATAACTATCGGCCACTTTGCGAGGAACAAACATATAATCCCTATGATTGCGTATAAAATATGGCTATCACCTTATCATAGTTGAACTTTAAACTTGTGATAAAGCCGTTAATTTATATGTTATTATCTGCACAGCTTAACACTGCGCATACTTAATGCGTTTAAAAAAACTAATAGGAACACACTGTGATTATTTCAACATACGCTGCATTACTCGCTTTTTTTTATATTTTTTTAAGCTTTAATGTCATAAAAGTTCGCAGAGCAGAGCAAATATCATTAGGTGATAACGGTAATTCAGTTTTACAACGTGCAATTAGAGCACATGCAAACTTTATGGAATATGTACCTTTTGCCGTTATTTTATTATTTTTAGCTGAATACCAAGGTCTAGCCAGTCATTATTGTCACCTTTTAGGCGCATCTTTGTTAATTGGTCGATTTTTTCACAACCTAGGTATAGTAGAAAAAAACTTAAAATATCGTCAAATAGGGACTGTAGCTACTTTTCTGGTTATGATAATAAGTGCGTTTGTTTTATTACTCACTCGTAATAGCTAATTAAAGTACAGTACATGACTAAAATATTTGTAATAGGCTTACCGAGAACAGGCACAACTAGTGTGTGCCACGCACTACTAGAATTAGGTTTAGCCACCGCACACACAGCATACACAAAAGCTAGCTTTGACCATGCAAAAGCTATTGCCGACACCCCCATATTTACTGATTATGAAATGCTTGATAAGTATTACCCAGGGTCTAAGTTTATATATTTGGAAAGAGAAATTGATGTTTGGTTGCCATCCATTAGGCAATT
This sequence comes from Pseudoalteromonas sp. ESRF-bin5, assembly GCF_002632075.1. NCBI lineage: Bacteria > Pseudomonadati > Pseudomonadota > Gammaproteobacteria > Alteromonadales > Pseudoalteromonadaceae > Pseudoalteromonas > Pseudoalteromonas sp. ESRF-bin5. The sequence goes on from NZ_NTLW01000310.1 coordinate 5,111, forward strand.
ACTCACACGTATGCATACTAATTTAACACGTACAGATGGCGGTTTTAATATTCATATAAAACGGTGTTACTTTGATGTTTTTTCTAATTTATCTCTTGAAAATATTAGTGATGATAGTTACTTAGCTGACTGTTACAAGCGTCACCTAAATGCTGCACAGTATTATTTTGAAAAAAGACAAGCTGACTTTTTATCGATTGATATTGCAAAGGCGGGGAGTTATCAAAAAGTATGTGATTTTTTGAACATACAAAGTGATAAAACTGATTTTGATAAAATGAATATGGGCGGAAAAGTCACCGCATGGAACGATATTAAACACCCGTTAAAAATAGAGTCGACAGCAAAAGGGCGCATAGATAAACATTTACCTTACACCTCCCAACTGTAATTATCTAAATTAAGCCTTAAGAGCATTGCTTTACTAAAACCTATTGCGAGATTTTTATTTTCAAATACGTTAATATTCCCGCATTATTTTTTAAGTAGTATTAATTATGTTTGAATTAAAATACCAAACGCCATTTGAATGGACCGAGGCTGTACTTGCCGACTTTAACACCTTTTTGCAAGATCATGCGGCTGCTGAAAAAAAAGCATCAGGCATGGCTATTTCAATGCTTTCGCATTACCCAGACAAGCGTAAACTTGTAAAAGCAATGACCGATTTAGCACTTGAAGAGCTTATTCATTTTAAACAAGTACTCAAGCTATTAACTGAACGCGACACAACACTGGGTGATGACCAAAAAGATCCGTACATAAAGCAAATTCGTGCTTTATTTAGGCACGGACGTGATGGCTTTTTAATGGATAGGTTATTAGTTGGCGGTGTAATTGAAGCTCGCGGACATGAACGTTTTTCATTAGTTGCGCAAGCATTACCTGAAGGTAAAGAAAAAGAGTTTTATGTAGCCATTGCTAAATCAGAAGAAAAGCACAAAAACTTATTTGTAGAGCTAGCCTACGAATACTTTGACAAAGAAGAAGTAGACGTGCGTTTAGAAGAGTTATTAGTTGCTGAGGCTGAAATTTGTAAAAGTATTCCATTTACAGCGGCACTTCATTAATCTTATTTTATTAAATTATAAAACGCAGGCATTTGCCTGCGCTTTTTATGCCTAGGATTTATTTAAAATGCATAAATAACTATTGGTAGGGTGTTTATTACCTTTTTATTAACCGATTAACCGATTAACCGATTAACCGATTAACCGATTAAC
>NZ_NTLW01000263.1:0-10882 GCF_002632075.1 Pseudoalteromonas sp. ESRF-bin5
TCTAAGCTGTATACCACCATTTTTGTTGCAAAAGCGATAACCACTAATACAACTAAAATCTCGATTAAGCTAAAGCCCTTTTTCTTGTGTATTGATTGAAGACCTACGTTCATAGTAAGTCTTCAAAAAGTACATTTAGGTTAAGCTCAGTAGACTGACTCATTACTGCTTTTCTTCATCCCAGTTACCAATGTCGTCGTCGGTACCGACTTCACCGTCTGGTCCCATAGAGAAAATATCAAATTTACCAATTTCACCTGGGCTTATTAATAAGTATGTATTACCCCATGGATCTTCTGGTAATTCGCTGATAAAGCCGCCATCAGGAAAACGTTTTGGAACAGGCTCAATAGACGTTTTAGTCACTAACGCTTCAAGACCTTGCTCTGTGCTTGGGTAACTTTTATTTTTAAGCTTATATAAGCTCATCGCATCTTCAAGCTGCTGAATATCTAAATGCGCTTTATCAATAGCGGCCTCTTCTTGTTGGCCCATAATATTTGGCGCAACAATAGACATAATCATCCCGATGATAACCAGTACCACCATTACTTCTAGTAAAGAAAAACCTGATTGTTTGTTCACGTAATTACCTCATTATTCTAAAAACACTAAGCAAAAATGGTTTAGGTAAAACCATTAATATATAAAAACTATTTAAATTTAGAGCCCAACGGCTTTGTTCATTGCCATAATAGGCTGCAAAATGGCCATAACTATAAATAAAACGATAACAGCCATAGATGCAATCATTGCAGGCTCTAATAACTTAAGCGATACGTTAACCATGCTTTCAAATTCACGGTCCTGGTTATTCGCTGCACGCTCTAGCATTTGCTCTAGCTCACCTGATTTTTCACCACTGGCGATCATATGTAGCATCATCGGCGGGAATAATTTAGTTTGCTGTAAGGCCGCTCTAAGGCTTGCACCTTCGCTTACTCTGTCAGCTGCGTCGGCTACCGACTTCTTGATTTTTTCGTTTACGAGTACATCGCCAGAAATCCGCATTCCTTCAAGTAGTGGCACAGAGCTTGAAGATAAAATACTTAATGTACGAGCAAAGCGAGCGGTATTAATACCACGAGCCACCTTACCAATACCCGGCATGTGCAGCACACGGTCGTCCCACCAAAAGCGCACTTGTGGTTTTTTTAATGCGTACTTAATGCCAATCGCAATGCCGGTGATGGCTAGTAGGCTAATAAACCAGTAATTTTGTACAAAATGACTCCCAGCCATTACCCACTCGGTGGTCCAAGGTAATACTTGTTTAGTTTTTTCAAAGGTTTTTAGTATTTTAGGAACAACTGTACCTAATAAAACCGACACTATACCAATAGCAAAAATAACTAGAATAGTTGGGTAAACCATAGCCTGTGTTATTTGACTACGCATATGCTGACGCTGCTCGGTGTAATCAGCTAAGCGATTAAGTACTTGGTCAAGATGCCCTGACTTTTCACCCGCAGCCACCATTGAACGATATAAGTCGTCAAACACATGGGGAAACTCACTCATACCATCAGCAAGGGTATAGCCTTCAACAACTTTTGAACGAACCGACATTAACATACGTTTTAAACGTGGTTTTTCACACTGCTCAGCCACCGCCATTACCGCACCTTCAACTGGTAATGCTGACTGAATTAACGTTGCTAACTGGCGTGTGATGAGCGCGAGCTCAGATGTAGAAATACTTGGTTTAAAAAGGCTACCAAATAAAGGTGCTTTCTCACCCTTTACCTGTTTATCACTCTGAGCCGCAGGCACAACCTCTAAAGGGGTTAAGCTTTTATCGCGCAGAAGCTGACGAACTTGCTTGGCGGTATCGGCCTCTAAAATACCTTTTTTTTCTTTGCCGCGGCCATCTAATGCCCGATATTCAAACGCAGCCATTATTAGCCTTCCTCACGGGTAACACGCAGCACTTCTTCAAGCGTGGTTTTTCCTGCAAGCACACGGCTGCAACCATCTTGGCGAATACTTGGGCTATGAGTGCGAATGTATTTTTCTACACTTTGCTCGCCTTTACCGTTGTGGATCATTTCTCGTATTGTTTCATCTACAACAAGTAACTCGTGTATACCAGTACGACCTTTGTAACCATTAAAGTTACATTCTTCACAGCCTATTGCACGGTAAATCGTTGGCTTGCTCTCAAATGGTACACCTAAAAGCTGACATTCACGTTCGTCTGCCACATGCCCTTCTTTACAGCTGTTGCACAACGTACGCACTAAGCGCTGAGATAAAACACCTAATAACGATGAAGAAAGCAAAAACGGTTCAACGCCCATGTCTTCCATTCGAGTAATAGCACCAGACGCCGTATTTGTATGCAGTGTAGACATAACTAAGTGACCAGTAAGTGATGCTTGAACCCCTATTTGGGCAGTTTCAAGATCACGTATTTCACCTACCATTACAACATCGGGATCTTGACGTAAAATAGCACGCAACCCTCTTGCAAACGTCATATCTACTTTTGTATTTACTTGCGTTTGACCAATACCTGGGATCTCATATTCAATAGGATCTTCTACAGTCAGAATATTACGATCGCGAGAATTTATTTGGCTCATACCTGCATACAAGGTGGTACTTTTACCAGAACCCGTTGGTCCTGTTACCAAAATAATCCCGTGCGGCTTACTAATTAAGTCAGCAAACAACTCACGGTTTTTTGGAGTCATACCTAAATCTTCTAGGTTTAGGCGAGCATTGTTCTTATCAAGTAAACGTAATACTACTCGCTCACCAAAGCTCGACGGCATGGTTGATACACGCACATCTACTGCACGTCCTGCAATACGCAAGCTAATACGACCATCTTGCGGAATACGCTTTTCAGCTATATCGAGTTTTGCCATTACCTTAATACGCGATACAAGCAATGAGGCAAGTTTCCGATTTGGCTTTAGTACTTCTTTTAAAACTCCATCAACCCTGAAACGAATCACAAGTTCTTGCTCGAACGTTTCAATATGAATATCTGACGCCCCCTCTTTAATGGCCTCGCTAAGCATGGCATTAATGAGTTTTATAATGGGCGCATCGTCATCACCAGCTAATAAATCTTCAGTTTGCGGGAGCTCATCAGCTAAAGAAAACAGATCAACTTCGTTGCCAATATCTTCCATCATTTGCTGCGTTTCAGAGCTATCACGTTGGTAAGATGACTCTAGTAACAATTCAAACTTGTCATCATCAAGCTGCTCTAATTTAAAGCCATGACCTGCGATTCGGCGCACTTCAAGTAATACATCTAAATCAAGCTCACCACGAAAGTACACGGTAGTTTGGCCTTGATATTCACTGAGCAAAACACCCGCACGTCGCGCGTACGAAAATGGTAAACGTTTTGCTGGTAACTCAACGAGTACGTCATCAGCTAAGGGCTCATCTGCACTATGCGTATTAGGATGAACCACGTCTTGGTTTATCTCTTGTATCGCATTAGTCATCTTTACGCTCTTGTGCATTTTGTTTACGTAAATGCTCTTCATAAGTTGGCGGAAGCACTAGCTCATCATTCCACTCAGGCAATACAGGGGTATCGGTCATTGGCATTAAATCAATACCATCTTCTTGCTGCTTAGTTTGCTCACCACGAATAAAGTTATACTTGTTAAAACTTAACTTATTCATGCTCACCCCATCACGGATGATCGTTGGGCGGATAAATACAATTAAGTTACGCTTACGGCGAGTCGTGTTTGTTGACCTAAATAGGTGCCCTAAAACAGGAATATCACCTAATAATGGAACTTTAGACACACTTTCTTGAACGTCTTCGTCTATTAAGCCACCTAAAACAACCATACCGCCATCATCGGCAATAACCGTTGTCTTAATAGCGCGTTTGTTCACTGAAATATCAACCGCAGTTGCACCACTTACACTCGATACCTCTTGCTCAATGGTTAGCTGTACCGCTGAGCCATCGTTAATTTGTGGCGTTACAATAAGTTTAATACCCACTTCTTGACGCTCAACCGTTTGAAATGGGTTGCTATTGTTAGTGCCTGTTTGAGATCCGGTAATAATAGGTACTTCTTGACCCACTAAAATAGAGGCTTCTTCGTTATCCATGGTGGTAATTGAAGGCGTTGCCAAAATATTTGAGTTAGTGTCGGTTGCTACAGCCTGAATAATTGCGCCCCAGTCGTTTTTTATAACGCCCAGTGCCAAGCCATTAATACCACTAAGTAATGATGCAAGCGGCCCGTAGTCACCTTCTGTCGTTTCTGTGTAAGGTGTAACCGTGCCAGACTCTGTACCTATAATTGTTTTAGTTACTGTTTGATCTGCAGCTTGCTCTGCTGCAACAGCTAACGACCCAACAGGTACCGTTGTGCCATTATTAAACTGCAGCATGCCACCTTGCTCTGAAATCCACTGCAAGCCTAAATTAACGCCATCACCTTCCATTACTTCAATAATTATTGCTTCAACTAATACTTGTGCGCGACGAATATCTAATCGCTCAATAACTGATTCTAATGAACGCATAGTATCTGGCTGTGCAGTAATTATTAGTGAGTTTGACTCTGGGTGTGCCTCAATGCTGGTTTCGTTGTTACTACGCGAACGCGTTTTAGTTGCGCTACCTTGAGCTTCCTCGGTTAACGACTTACTTACACCCTGAAGAACCTTAACTAAGTCCTCCGATTTGGCATAGTTTAAATAAAACACCTTAGTGTTGCCTTGGCTTTCAAGCTCACCATCAAGACGCTTAATTAGCTCGATTGCACGTGTGCGGGCTTGCCCTTCACCACTTACAATTACGCTATTGGTACGGCCGTCGGCTACGACTTTAGGAATCAAAAATTCTGGTACGCTTCCTTTGCCACTATCTTTATAAATATTTTCTACTACAGAAACAACATCATCAGCCGTTGCGTATTTAAGCTTTACAATATCAACACGCTTATCACCGGCTTGGTCAACTGAACGAATAATTTCCACTAAGCGGTTTACTGATGCAGCATGGCCAGTCAACATCATTACGTTTGCAGCATTAAAGTTAGCAACATGGCCACCATCTTTTTGATCGCTAAATTGACGAACTAATGGTCCTAGTTCTTGCACGCTTACATTTTTTACGCGCACCACACGGGTGATCATCATATCGCCCGATGCAGAACTGTTTTCAGTAATTAGTGGCACATTCGATTTTTTAGCATCAGAACTTTTTTCTACTTTAATAATGCCATTATCCATTTCAACAGCTGAGTAGCCGTAAACTTCTAATACATTTAAAAAGAATTGATAGTAAAGATCTTCATCCATTAACTCATAGCTACGTACATTCACTTTACCACGCACGTTGGGATCTATAATCACCGTTTTATTAAGGTTTTTACCAACAATATTAATGAACTCGTTGATATCAGTACCCTTAAAGTTTGCTGCATATTCAACTGCAGAAACAGACAAAGAAATACTTGCCGCCAAAAAAAGTGCTGCGTACTTAGCTAACCCTTTTTTAATTTTTGTGAGGTGTAGCACCTGAACCATTATGTTAAAACTCCAAAGCTAAGTTATTGCAGGCTAAATTGCACATCTATTTGCTCACCATCACGCTCAATGGTGATAGTAGCATCGGTGCTATTGCGCAGCTCGTTTATGGCTGACATAGCCTGTTTTAAATCCGTTAATTGATAGCCGTTGATAGAAACAGCTAAATCGTTATTTTTTAATCCCATTTGCTTAAATAGTGCGGGTTCTTTTCCCGGACTTAAGCGGTAACCAATGAGTTCGCCTTCACTCGTTGCTTGAGATACACGTATGTAATCAAAAAGCTTACCGGGTTCTTCTAATAATTCTTCGCGTGTTTCTATAATGGCTTCTTTTACTTCTGGGTCTGCAGTCGCATTTATTTGTTCTTCACTATCATCTAATCGTTGCGGCCCCATTTCTTGCTCATCTTTTGCAGCGAGCACCGGCATAGAGACTGTTTTGGTAAAATCGAGTCCATCAAGCATTAGCGTTTCAAACCGAGCATTTACACTTAAAATGACACGGTCAGGAAGTATTTGCGCTACTTTTGCGCGCGTCCCAGATACAACTTCATCTACCAGGTAACTAACCTGCTTGCCCTGTGATTCAATAATTGCAACGCCTGCTTTATCATCATTACTTACAGCCACTATGCCTGTTAAGTTAATACTTAAACGTGTTTCAGGGGCATTATTAATAACTTGTGATTGTTTTGCAGTATTAGCGCTGTTTGTTACCGTTTTTTTACCAAACAAAAACTGTTCAACAATACGTTGCGCAGAATTATTACTTGTTCCCGATGACTGTGCTGTAAACTGAGTGGGGGTAAGTAAAGTTATTCGAGGTTTAGGCCATAATAGCCAAACCAGTTTTGATAACAAAAATGCAAGGTAAACAACAACTAACAGCGTGACTAATGCACTTAATTTAGCATGCGGCAATCGAGTTAAAATGTGTTTTAGTCGTTGAATTTGCTGTTCCATAAATAGTGTTCTTTTTTAATTTACTGCGTAAGCGCGTCCCCATAGTACCCTTTCATTTTTCATTCAACAAGCACACTAATATTAAACTTTGTAAACAGAATGAATAACTTCTATTTACTTGAACAAAAAAGCAACACCCACTGTAATACCTTCATCCTAGATAGATTTCGTGGTAAATTTTAGATAATAAATTACTGCAGGTACAAATACGTTATGAGTAAAAAAAGCAATAGTAATAAAGACTCTGACCTCATAGATAATCTAAAAGTTCGATTAGATAAATGGTTGTGGGCAGCCCGCTTTTATAAAACACGTGCTATAGCAAGGGAAATGGTACAAGGTGGTAAAGTGCATTATAATGGACAACGAACAAAGGCGAGCAAAATAGTCGAGGTTGGTGCGGTAGTGAAACTCGCTCAAGGTGTAGATGAAAAGATAGTGACTATCATCAAAGTGCTTGAAAAACGACAAAGCGCCCCCATTGCTCAGACCTTGTACCAAGAATCTGATGCCAGTATTGCTAAACGCGAAGAAAACAGCATCGCACGTAAAAATAACAGTTTTTTTGCGCCTCATCCGGATAAAAAACCCGATAAAAAGCAAAGACGCGAACTTTTAAAAATGAAATTAAGTTAGGTATAGCCGCTCATGCAACAAGATTTACTTCACCGTTATTTATTCAACGAACTAGATGTTCGTGGCGAACTCGTTCAAATCGAGAGTGCCTACAATGAAATGATTGCCAACCATAATTACCCCGCGCCTGTAAAAGCATTACTAGGTGAGCTATTAGTTGCCACTTGCTTACTGACAGCTACATTAAAATTTGAAGGCGAGATAGCCGTGCAACTTCAAGGCGACGGACCCGTTAAATATGCAGTAATAAATGGTGACGATAAACAAAATATGCGTGGTATTGCTCGTCTACAAAGTGAGTTGACTGGCAGTACCGTCAAAGAATTAATCGGCAATGGCTATATGGTTATTACTATTACCCCAGACAAAGGTGAACGCTACCAAGGCATAGTCCCTTTAGAACACGACACGCTAAGCGAATGTATTGAAAGTTACTTTGAGCAATCAGAGCAATTAAAAACTCGTTTATGGTTTGCGACTAATACAACCGAAGGCAGCGCCAAAGCATGTGGTTTATTTTTACAGGTACTGCCTGTTGATAAACAAAAGTCGATTGAAGATTTTGCCCACTTAGAAGCACTTAGTAATACGATAAAAGATGAAGAGTTATTAAACCTTGATGCAAATACAATTTTAACTCGTTTGTATCATGAAGATAACCCACGCGTTTTTGAACCGCAAAGTATACGTTTCAAATGTGGCTGTAGTCGTGATAAAACAATCACCGCATTAGTTAATGTAGGACAACAAGAACTGCTCGATGATGTCGCAAAAAACGGCAGCGTTAATATTAACTGCCATTACTGCTTAAAAGAATATGCCTTTAATGAGCAAGACATTAAAAGCATTTTTAATTAAAAACCTCATCTCAGCTAATCCGACTGTATAAAGCCGCAAAATATGCGGTTTTATATTATAAAAAGATGATACCGGTGTCATAAAAAGTGACTTTTCAATGACACCGGTATCATTGAAATTATTCATGTTTTTTTGCAAATATATGTGTTTTTAGAGGCTTTACAGGCTCGAATATCTCAAAACCTTCTGTTACTATCATTACAGCTAAAGGGCACTATTCACCCAGAGCTATCCCGTTCAAACTCTCACACATAGTTAGGTATAAACATGATTACAAGCGCTACACGTTTTGTCGATTTAACCGCAGCTGAACTTGTCGAGCATGCGATCCGCCGTGGCGAAGGAACTCTAGCCGCAAATGGTGCTTTCGTAGCCATTACAGGAAAACGAACTGGTCGTTCACCTCGAGATCGTTTTATTGTACAAGAAGCGACAACACAAAATGAAATTCAATGGGGCAATGTAAACCGTCCTTTTGATGCTGACAAATTTGATGCTTTGTGGGCCCGCGTAGAAGCACATGTGCAAAGTAATGACCACTTCACCTCTCACCTAGAAGTTGGCGCAGACCCAGAGCATTATTTACCTGTAGTTGTTACAACAGAAACTGCATGGCATCATATTTTTGCCAAAAACATGTTTATTGAACCTAAAAACTATAACGCTTCAAACTTACCGCAGTGGCAGGTGATGAACGTACCTTCGTTTGTATGTGAGCCAGAGCGTGATGGAACTAACAGCGATGGCACCGTAATTATTAACTTTGCACAACGTAAAGTATTGCTTGCGGGTATGCGCTACGCCGGTGAAATGAAAAAATCGATGTTCTCAGTTCAAAACTTCTTATTACCAGCTAAAGGTGTATTACCAATGCACTGTTCGGCTAACGTTGGGGAAGCTGGCGACACAGCATTATTCTTCGGTTTATCGGGTACTGGTAAAACAACGTTATCAGCTGACCCAACTCGCTTCCTAATCGGTGATGATGAGCATGGTTGGGCACCTGGGAGCGTATTTAATATCGAAGGCGGCTGTTACGCAAAATGTATCGACCTTTCACAAAAGAATGAACCTGTTATTTGGGATGCAATCCGCTTTGGTACTATATTAGAAAACGTGGTACTTGATGATAAAGGTGTGCCAGACTTTAACGATACAAGCTTAACTCAAAATAGCCGCGCAGCTTATCCGTTAGAACATGTTGAAAAACGTAAAGTAGAAAATCGTGCTGGCGAGCCCAAAGCTGTTGTATTTTTAACATGCGATGTAAGTGGCGTATTACCTCCTGTATCTGTACTAAGTGAAGAAGCCGCCGCGTACCACTTCTTAAGCGGATATACAGCAAAAGTAGGTTCAACTGAAATCGGTTCAACAAGCGATATAGAATCTACATTCTCAACCTGTTTTGGGGCACCGTTCTTCCCGCGTCCTGCAGGTGTTTACGCAGAACTTCTTATGAAACGTGTTCGTGAGTTTGGTGCTAAAGTTTACCTAGTGAATACTGGCTGGACTGGCGGTCCTTACGGTATCGGCAAGCGTTTTGATATACCAACTACACGTGCTGTAATTGACGCCATAGTGTCTGGTAAATTGGCCGGTGTTGAGACTCAACATATAGATGCGTTGAACCTAGACGTACCCGTTGCAGTTCCAGGTGTTGATAGCAACCTTCTAAATCCTATAAATACATGGGAAGATAAGGCTAAGTATGATGAATATGCAGCGAAATTGGCTGCTGACTTTACAGAAAACTTTGCGAAATACGACGTATCTGACGACATTAAAAATGCAGGCCCTAAAGCTTAAAAGTAACCTTTAGCCTCATAATTAAAACGCCAACCTTGAGTTGGCGTTTTTGATTCTAATTTTTACCCCAGCAACTAAGTTTCTTTAATAAATAACCGTACACATAAGATAGAACACTCCAACACCACAAGCAAAACTGTTAAAGGTTTACAGTCAAATACAAGTCTACTCTTTCGAGTCGGACTTTCTTTCATTTAGAGTAGGATAACAGCTTTGCTGTACCCTGCGCTAAAGAGCCAAAGAGCTAATTCTGCGTCATCATCTGGTAATGTATTAGATAACCAAAACACTCTTCACAATGAGGCGCTTCGTTTGGGAGACGCTTCGCTTTAGAGAAGGGAATACTGAAGATTACTTTCCTGCAGACGTAAAAAAGCCCGACTATTTCTAGTCGGCTTTCTACAATTTGAAGTCGATGCGCTACGCAGTAGAATGTCTTGGTGTCCACAGCGGTGGAGAGCCAAAACACTCTTTACAAAGAGGCGCTTTGCTCAACAGACGCTACGCTTTAGAGAAGGGAATACTGAAGATTGCTTTCCTGCAGACGTAAAAAAGCCGCTTCATTTCTGAAGCGGCTTTCTACAATTTGAAGCCTGGTAATGTCCTACTTTCACATAGCAAATGCTACACTATCATCGGCGCTGTTTCGTTTCACTACTGAGTTCGGCATGGAGTCAGGTGGGTCCAAAACGCTATTGTAACCAAGCAAATTTGGGCGTTAATCCGTATTTCTACGCACTAACTGAATCTGGAAAATATCTGATAATATTTTTTAAGTCTTTCTAAGTAATATCTACTTTAGTTATATTAACTTCTGTCTTAACTGTCACACAAAACGCGTTTGGCGTTGTATGGTTAAGCCTCACGGGTAATTAGTACAAGTTAGCTTAATGGCTCACACCACTTCCACATCTTGCCTATCAACGTTGTAGTCTTCAACGGCCCTTCAGAGACTTTAAAAGTCTAGTGAGAACTCATCTCGAGGCCTGCTTCGCGCTTAGATGCTTTCAGCGCTTATCAGTTCCGAACGTAGCTACCGGGCAATGCCATTGGCATGACAACCCGAACACCAGCGGTTCGTTCACTCCGGTCCT
>NZ_NTLW01000313.1:0-4030 GCF_002632075.1 Pseudoalteromonas sp. ESRF-bin5
CGCCGACAAGATAACGATAAAGCGATTAATGTACCTCAGTTACTTGGTTATATTCAAACAGAAGCCCAGTCTATTAATCAAGACAAAGGCCACGAATTACTCTTTGATATAGATAACACACTCGACATAAAAGGCTCTGAAGATGAGCTGCGTAGTGCGTTTTCTAATTTAGTCTTTAATGCTATTCATTACACTAAACCTGGCGGAAAAATACAGGTTAGCTGGCTTCGTAAAAATAATACCGCTTGTTTTACTGTTGTTGATAACGGTGATGGCATTGCTGCAGAACATATTAATCGACTGACTGAGCGGTTTTATCGTGTGGATAAAGCACGAAGCAGAACCACAGGAGGGTCTGGTTTAGGCTTGGCAATTACAAAACATGTGTTAACACGCCACGATAGTAAATTAAATATCACCAGTGAAGTTGGAAAGGGTTCTTGTTTTTCTTTTTGTTTTTCAATAGATAAGATCGTTGAACCCCAAAATAAACAACAAGTTTTGGTAAAGTCATAAAAGTGTCATTTAAGAGTCATATCATTGTCATGTACTCACTTTAGAGTGGGCAGCAGTTAGAAAATGGGACGAACAAATCGGAGAACCCACATGAAATTTAAAAATTTAGTTGCCGCAATGGGTGTGGCTGTTACAACTTTCGTATCTGCTCAAGCAGTGGCTTTAGATCAAGACATTCCTGAGTATCAAAAAATCAGCGGCGTATCAGGCAACTTTTCATCAGTAGGTTCTGACACTTTAGCTAACATGATGACGTTTTGGGCTGAAGAGTACAAACGTATTTACCCAAATGTAAACATTCAAATTCAAGCGGCAGGTTCTTCTACAGCGCCTCCAGCATTAACCGAAGGTACTGCTAACCTAGGTCCAATGAGCCGCGCAATGAAATCAAAAGAAATCGAAGCGTTTGAAAAACGTTACGGTTACAAGCCAACAGCAGTTCGCGTAGCTATTGATGCACTTGCTGTTTATGTACACAAAGATAACCCAATTGAAGGTCTTCGTATTGACCAAGTTGACGCTATTTTCTCATCAACTCGTAAGTGTGGTGCGTCAGAGCAAGTTAACCGTTGGAGCGATGTAGGCCTTGAAGGTAGCTGGGCAGCACGCGACATTCAATTATACGGACGTAACTCTGTATCAGGTACTTACGGTTACTTTAAGAAAAAAGCACTGTGTAAAGGTGACTTCCGTAATAACGTAAATGAACAGCCGGGTTCTGCATCTGTAGTACAATCAATTTCGTCTTCACTGAACGCAATTGGCTACTCAGGTATTGGTTACAAAACGTCAGGTGTACGTACTGTTCCATTGTCTAAAAAAGGCACTAACTTTGTAGATGCAACACTTGATAACGTTGCGCAAGGTAAATACCCACTTTCTCGCTTTTTATACGTGTACGTTAACAAGCACCCAAATAAAGCCTTGTCTCCGATGGAAGCTGAATTCTTAAAAATGATTCTTTCAAAAGACGGTCAACAAATTGTAGAAAAAGATGGTTATGTTCCTCTTTCTGCAAAGCTAGTTGAAGTAGAGCTTAAAAAACTAGGTTTAAAATAATAAACCTAAGCAATAAAAAACCGCTCATTGAGCGGTTTTTTTGTGCTTAAAATTAAACATTTTAGGGAATTAAATACCACCTAACTTTTCAGCACGTGCTTTACATTGGTTGTATGTTTCTACACATTTAGCAGAACATACTTGTTGCTTAAGCCCTTCAGCTGTTGTTTGTTGCTCGCAGGTGCTTTCGCAACGAAAGTTTTGTTGAGCACATTGGTTCATCTCGGCATTTTCAACATGGTTTTGACAACCGGCTAAAACAACTAAAGTGAGCGCAACCACGCTTGTTTTTATTAATATATGCATTTTTAATCCTTAAAGTAAGCTCAATAAATTAAATATCGACCTGCATGTTGTCAATTAATCTCACAGAGCCTAAAAAGGCCGCGGCTAAAATAACAAAATGGTTATCATCGAGTGTAGCAGTTTTTAAGGTATCTCGTTGAGCTATCTCAAAATAGTCTGGCTTTAAGCCTGCTTGCTCAAGGCTTTGCTTAGCATGTGTTTTAAGCGAAGTGAAATCTTTATTCCCTTGCTTAAGCTGCTCGGCACACTGGCCTAGCGCTTTAAATAAAGCAGTTGCTGTTGTTTTTTGCTCTGCTGATAGGTAGCCATTACGTGAGCTCATAGCAAGCCCTGATACTTCACGCATGGTGGGTACACCAATAATTTCAACAGGCATAGATAGGTCGCGAGCCATCGTTTTAATCACTTGCAGTTGCTGAAAGTCTTTTTCACCAAAGCAAGCGTAGTCAGGTTGTACTAGGTTAAATAGCTTAGTAACAACAGTTGCAACGCCTTTAAAGTGCCCAGGGCGCGAACCACCACAGTAACCAAGCGACACACCTGGTACGTCAACAAAACTTTGCTCACCAAGCCCATTTGGGTAAATTGTGCTTACACTTGGTGTAAATACAATATCAGTACCTAATTCTGCAAGGCCTTGTTTGTCCTCTGATAATGTACGTGGGTAGTTATCTAAATCTTCGTTAGCGCCAAATTGCATTGGGTTTACAAAAATACTAACAACCACTTTATCAGCTAAAGTTTTTGCTTTTTCAACGAGTGAAAAGTGTCCTCGGTGTAAATTGCCCATTGTTGGTACAAACGCCACACTCAAGCCCGCTTGTCGCCATGCTTTAATTTGACTACGTAATGATTTAATTTCAGTAATTGACTGCATTATTTAAACTCATGTTCAGCACTTGGAAAAGCGCCACTTTTTACATCGGTACAATATTTTTGAACGGCCGCTGGCATGTTGCCAGTTTCTAATAAAAAGTTTTTTGAAAATTTTGGAATATAACCTGCCGAAATACCCACTAGGTCGTGCATTACTAATATTTGACCATCGGTCACATTACCAGCACCAATGCCAATGGTTGGAATACTAAGCGCATCAGTAATACGTTTTGCCAATGCACTCGGGATACACTCAAGTACTAATAATTGTGCGCCAGCGGCTTCAAGTGCTTTTGCATCATCAATCATTTTTTGTGCTTTGTCTTCTTCGCGGCCTTGGATTTTAAAGCCGCCAAATACGTGCACAGATTGAGGGGTAAGGCCTAAGTGCCCACACACAGGAATACCTTGTTGAGTAAGCGCTTTAATACTGTCGTAAAGCCATTCGCCACCTTCAAGTTTAACCATGTTTGCACCAGCACGCATAAGCTCTGCGGCATTTTTACACGTGTCGTTAACGCTTGAATATGTCATAAATGGCATGTCAGCAATAACAAATAATTCACGGCTTCCTGCACGCACACAGCGCGTATGGTAAGCAATATCTTGGTTGGTTACGCCAAGCGTATCATCACCGCCTTGCAGCACCATACCTAATGAATCACCGACTAAAATAACGTTAACGCCATTATCATGAAATAACTTTGCAAAGCTTGCATCGTAAGCAGTTAATGCTGTGATTTTGTTATTTTCTGCTTTCATTTTATTTAAAGTAGAAACGGTTATTTTAGACATAATATTCCTCGCAGGCACAAGCCTTGGTTAATTACAGAGGTAATTGTTGTAAGTCGTTGAGCGGTAAATTAGTTGCAATGGTTTTTAGTGCAATGCCGCTGGGTAAAATAAGTTCTGGCGCAAGTTCAAGCAGTGGATACACCACAAACTCGCGTTCGTTCAAGCCATAATGGGGCACAGTTAAGCGTGCAGTATTAATAATTTTATTACCAAATAAAAGGGTATCTATGTCTAGCGTTCGAGGACCCCAACGTTCGGCTTTTCTAACACGGCCGTGCTCTAGTTCAATTTTTTGTGTTAAATCAAGTAGCTGTTCTGGTTCAAGATGGGTATTAATACATGCAACTGCGTTAATGTAGTCGGGTTGGTCTTGCGGTCCCATAGGTTTACTTGCGTAATAGTGAGACACGCTTACAAACTCGCTATGCGGCAGTTTTTTAAGTGCCGCAATCGCGTTATCAAGCTGTTGTTTAGGCGA
>NZ_NTLW01000224.1:0-11897 GCF_002632075.1 Pseudoalteromonas sp. ESRF-bin5
CTTACTAACTGACGTGCTTCAGCGCGTGTGCTAGCAAAACCCATGCGATATACAACATTGTCTAAACGTTGCTCTAAAAGCTGTAACAAGTTTTCACCTGTATTACCTTTAAGGCGAGCAGCTTCTTTATAGTAGTTACGGAATTGCTTTTCTAATACACCGTAGATACGACGTACTTTTTGCTTTTCACGTAATTGTAAACCGTAATCAGATAGACGACCTTTACGAGCGCCGTGCTGACCAGGTGCAGTCTCAAGTTTACACTTAGAGTCGATAGCTCTTACGCCGCTCTTAAGGAACAGGTCAGTACCTTCACGACGACTCAGCTTGAGCTTAGGGCCCAAATATCTTGCCATGTTATTTCTCCTAACCTATTGTTAAACGCGACGTTTCTTCGGTGGACGACAACCATTATGTGGTATTGGCGTCACGTCAGTAATGTTTGTAATACGGTAACCAGCAGCATTCAAAGCACGTACAGCAGATTCACGACCTGGACCTGGACCTTTGATGAAAACTTCTAGATTTTTTAAACCGTATTCTTGAGCAGCAGTACCTGCACGCTCTGCAGCAACCTGAGCAGCAAATGGTGTAGATTTACGTGAACCACGGAAACCTGAACCACCGGCAGTAGCCCATGATAGTGCATTACCTTGACGGTCGGTAATCGTTACAATAGTGTTGTTGAAAGAAGCATGAACATGAGCCATACCATCAGCAACTTGTTTTTTAACCTTTTTACGACGAATTGGTGTCTTAGCCATAATACTATCCCCTTATCGCTTAATAGGCTTACGAGGACCCTTACGGGTACGCGCGTTAGTCTTAGTTCTTTGACCACGTAGTGGTAAAGAGCGACGGTGACGTAGGCCACGGTAACAACCAAGGTCCATAAGGCGCTTGATATTTAATGTAACTTCACGACGAAGGTCACCTTCAACAGTGTACTTGCCAACTGCATCACGCAGTACGTCAAGTGTTTCATCAGAAAGTTCACCGATTTTTGTGGTCTCGGCGATACCAGTCGCTGCTAAGATAGCCTTAGAGCGAGTCTTACCTATGCCATAAATAGCTGTTAAACCAATAACTGCATGTTTATGATCAGGGACGTTAATGCCAGCAATACGGGCCACTAACACATCTCCTATATTCGAATTTGGTAATCAAAAGTTTGAAAAGCCCGTAAGGATACTCAAACGAAGACCAAATCACTACTAAAAACACAGGCCGAGAAATCTCAGCCTGCACGACTGTTTACTTAGCCTTGCCTTTGCTTATGCTTAGGCTCACTGCAAATTACGCGTACTACACCAGCACGTTTAATAACTTTACAGTTACGGCATATTTTCTTAACGGAAGCACGTACTTTCATTGCTCAACTCCGTAAACTGACCTTATCGACCGTAGCCTTTAAGGTTCGCTTTTTTCAGCACAGAATCATACTGATGAGACATCAGGTGAGTCTGTACTTGTGCCATAAAGTCCATGATTACAACAACGATAATCAAAATTGATGTACCGCCGAAATAGAATGGCGTTTGCCATGCCATAGTCATGAATTCGGGCACCAGACAGATAAAGGTTATATACAAAGCACCTGCCAATGTCAGGCGTGTCATCACTTTATCAATGTATTTAGATGTCTGCTCACCTGGACGAATACCTGGGATAAATGCGCCAGATTTCTTAAGGTTATCTGCAGTTTCACGAGGGTTAAACACCAACGCTGTATAGAAAAAGCAGAAGAAGATAATTGCCGCAGCTAATACAAGTGAGTACAAAGGTTGACCTGGAGTCAACGTTGTAGCAACAGCTTGTAATGCATCAGCGACAGGACCTTCACCTTGGCCGAACCAGCTAGCAATTGTACCAGGGAACAGAATTATACTACTAGCAAAGATTGGTGGAATAACACCCGCCATGTTTACTTTTAGTGGTAAATGCGTGCTTTGAGCAGCAAATACTTGACGACCTTGTTGGCGTTTAGCGTAGTTAACAACAATACGACGTTGTCCACGTTCGAAAAACACTACAAGATAAGTAACAGCGAATACTATAACCGCAACCATAAGTAGTACAAAAACATTCAAATCACCTTGGCGCGCCATTTCGACTGTCGAACCAATAGCAGACGGCAAGTTAGCTACAATACCAACAAATATTAGAACTGAAATACCGTTACCGATACCACGTTCTGTTATTTGTTCACCCAACCACATAAGGAACATAGTACCAGTTACTAAGCTCACCACAGCGGTGAAATAGAAACCCATACCCGGATTAACAACTAATCCGTTCATCATGCCCGGTAAGCTAGTAGCAATACCGATAGATTGAATAGTAGCTAGCACAAGCGTGCCGTAGCGTGTGTACTGGCTAATTTTTTTACGCCCTTGCTCGCCTTCTTTCTTAAGCTCTATAAACGGAGGATACATATGCGTTAATAGTTGCGTAATAATCGAAGCCGAGATATACGGCATAATACCCAGCGCTAACACTGAAGCTCGCTCAAGTGCACCACCACTGAACATGTTGAACATTTCAACAATGGTGCCCTTTTGTTGCTCGAAGAAATCGGCAAGTACAGCGGCGTCAATCCCAGGGATCGGCACAAATGAACCTAGACGGTAAATTATGATAGCGCCCAATACGAAGAGTAATCGACGCTTCAATTCCGAAAGCCCACCTTGTGCACTTTGTGTATCTTGACCTGGTTTAGCCATTTGTACTTCCTTAGTCTTCTACCTTGCCTCCGGCAGCTTCAATAGCTTCGCGTGCACCCTTAGAGGCTTTAAGACCTTTAAGTGTAACAGCGCGTGAAACTTCACCAGATTTAACAACTTTAACGAAAAGAACGTTCTTTTTAACTAGACCAGCTGCTTGTAACGCGCTTAGGTCTACCACATCGCCTTCAACTTTAGCGATTTCAAAAAGGTTTACTTCTGCAGATACTAACGATTTGCGTGAAGTGAAACCAAATTTAGGTAGACGACGTTGCATAGGCATTTGACCGCCTTCAAAACCAACGCGTACTTTACCGCCAGAACGTGACTTTTGACCTTTGTGACCACGGCCACCAGTCTTACCAAGACCAGAACCGATACCACGACCAACACGTTTAGGGGCAGTTTTTGAACCTGCAGCAGGTGAAAGTGTATTCAAATGCATGAAATTAACCCTCTACCTTAACCATGTAAGAAACCTTGTTTATCATACCACGTACACATGCTGTGTCTTCTAACTCAACAGTGTGATTGATACGACGTAAACCAAGACCGCGTAATGTAGCTTTATGCTTCGGTAAACGACCGATAGAGCTTTTTACTTGTGTTACTTTTACAGTTTGATTAGCCATGGTTACCCCAGTATTTCTTCTACGCGAAGGCCACGTTTTGCAGCGATAGACTGTGGAGAATTCATATTCTCAAGAGCCGAAATCGTTGCACGTACTACGTTGATTGGGTTAGTAGAACCGTAACATTTAGATAGTACGTTCTGAACACCAGTCACTTCTAGTACTGCACGCATAGCACCACCTGCGATGATACCAGTACCTTCAGAGGCTGGTTTCATGAACACTAGTGAGCCAGCATGACGTCCCTTAACAGGATGCTGTAATGTATTGCCATTTAGGTCTACATTGATCATGTTGCGACGTGCTTTTTCCATTGCTTTTTGAATAGCAGCTGGAACTTCACGTGCTTTACCATAACCAAAACCTACTTTACCTGCGCCATCACCAACTACAGTTAGTGCAGTAAAGCTAAAGATACGACCACCTTTAACTACTTTAGACACACGGTTTACCGCTATTAGCTTTTCAGCTAGATCAGGCTGTTGTTGCTTTGCTTCTACGTTAGCCATTGTCTACTCCTAGAATTGCAAACCGGCTTCACGCGCAGCATCAGCTAGCGCCTTCACACGGCCGTGATATTTAAAGCCACTGCGATCAAAAGCAATCTTTTCGATGCCTTTGTCAGCCGCACGTTCAGCAACCGCTTTGCCAACTGCTTGCGCAGCTTCAACGTTACCGGTGCCTTTAACTGTTTCGCTAATAGCCTTCTCAACAGTAGAAGCAGCAGCCAGTACATTACCCTCAGCATTAATTACTTGAGCGTAAATGTGACGTGGCGTGCGGTGGATAACAAGACGCGTTGTGCCTTGTTCAATATAATTTCTACGAGTGCGTTTAGCACGACGTAGACGAGCTGTTTTTTTATCCATCGTCTTACCTTACTTCTTCTTAGCCTCTTTACGGCGTACATTCTCATCTGAATAGCGAACACCTTTACCTTTATAAGGCTCAGGTTTACGGTATGCACGAATGTTAGCAGCTGTTTGACCAACTAACTGCTTATCTACGCCCTTAACTAGAACTTCTGTTTGGCTTGGAGTTTCAATCGTAATTCCTTCAGGAACTGCGAAATTAACTGGGTGTGAGAAACCAAGTGTTAAGTCTAAAACTTTACCCTTAGCTGCAGCACGGTAACCAACGCCTACTAACTGAAGTTTCTTCTCGTAACCTTCATGCGTACCAACAACCATGTTGTTGATTAGAGCGCGAGCAGTACCTGCTTGTGCCCATGCATTTGCTACGCCTTCACGAGGTAAAGTTGTAATAACGTTGTCGTTAACTTGTACTTCAACTGCGTCGTTGATAGTACGAGTAAGTTCACCGTTTTTGCCTTTAACTGTGATTTCCTGGCCTTTCAATGTAACTTCTACACCGGCAGAAACATTAATTGGTGCCTTTGCTATGCGAGACATAGTTCCCCTCCGATTAAGCTACAAAGCCAATGATTTCACCACCAACACCAGCACTACGTGCTGCGCGGTCTGTCATTAGGCCTTTAGAAGTTGATACGATAGCGATACCAAGACCACCCATTACCTTCGGTAATTCGTCACGTTTCTTGTAGATACGTAAACCAGGGCGACTTACACGCTGGATATTTTCAATTACAGCTTTGCCTTCGAAGTACTTCAACTCGATAGAAAGCTCAGGTTTAACTTCACCGTTAACTGCGTAGTCTACGATGTAACCTTCGTCTTTTAGTACTTTAGCTAATGCTACTTTCAGCTTTGAAGTTGGCATCGTTACAGATACTTTCTTCGCTGATTGACCGTTACGGATACGTGTGAACAAATCCGCGATAGGATCTTGCAAGCTCATAGTCTTACTCCCATGATTCTATTACCAGCTAGCCTTTTTAAGGCCAGGAATTTCACCGCGCATAGCTGCTTCGCGAACTTTAATACGGCTCATGCCGAATTTGCGAAGGAAACCATGTGGGCGGCCCGTAATGTTACAACGATTACGTTGACGTGCAGGGCTAGAATCACGAGGTAAAGCTTGTAGCTTAAGTACCGCGTCCCAACGATCATCTTCAGATGTATTAACATCACTGATGATAGCTTTTAGTGCAGCACGCTTTTCAGCATACTGAGCAACTAGTTTTGTGCGCTTTGCTTCGCGCGCTTTCATAGAATTCTTTGCCATAACCCTACCCTTATTTCTTAAATGGGAAGTTAAACGCTTCTAACAACGCACGGCCTTCCTCATCAGATTTCGCAGAAGTAGTGATAGTGATATCCATACCGCGTACACGGTCTACTTTATCGTAATCGATTTCTGGGAAGATGATTTGTTCACGTACGCCCATGCTGTAGTTACCACGTCCATCAAAAGACTTAGCACTTACGCCACGGAAGTCACGAATACGTGGGATAGCGATTGATACCAAACGCTCAAAAAAGTCCCACATACGCTCGCCGCGTAGGGTTACTTTACAACCAATTGGGTAGCCTTCACGCACTTTAAAGCCAGCAACAGATTTACGTGCTTTAGTGATTAAAGGTTTCTGACCAGAGATTGCAGTTAAATCAGCTACAGCGTGATCTAAAATTTTCTTGTCAGCTAGGGCTTCGCCCACGCCCATATTTAATGTGATCTTTTCGATCTGAGGGACTTGCATGACAGAGCTGAAACCAAACTTCTCTTGAAGCTCAGCAACTACTTTGTCTTTATATACTTCATGCAGTTTCGCCATCATTCTACTCCAACTATTAGATAGTTTTACCAGTAGATTTAAAGATACGTAATTTCTTACCATCTTCAATCTTGAAACCTACACGATCTGCTTTACTCGTTTCCGAGTTGAAGATCGCAACGTTTGATGCGTCCATAGACGCTTCTTTCTCAACAATGCCGCCAGCTTGGTTCAATTGTGGAACCGGCTTTTGGTGTTTCTTGATCAAGTTTATGCCTTCGACAAAGATTCGACCAGATTCAGTAACAACTGAAAGCACCTTACCGCGCTTACCTTTGTCTTTACCTGCTAGTACGATTACTTCGTCACCACGACGGATTTTTGCTGCCATGATTGGCTCCTTACAGTACTTCTGGGGCTAGTGAAACGATTTTCATGAACTTGTCATTACGAAGTTCGCGAGTCACAGGGCCGAAAATACGTGTACCAATTGGCTGCAAGTTATCATTTAAGATAACAGCCGCGTTGCTGTCGAAACGGATCAGAGAACCATCTGGACGGCGAACACCTTTTCTGGTACGCACAACTACCGCGTTTTTAACATCACCTTTCTTCACTTTACCGCGAGGAATAGCTTCTTTTACAGAAACTTTAATGATGTCGCCAATCGCTGCGTAGCGACGGTGTGAACCACCAAGGACTTTTATACACTGCACTTTGCGAGCGCCGCTGTTATCAGCAACTTCCAGCTGAGTTTGCATTTGGATCATGTTAATGACCTCCGGTGTAGTAATTACAACGTGTCTTAAAATTGTTTAAAATCAAGACATTTCGATTAAATCCCACTCAAAAACAAACGAGTTGTCTCTTAAGGGCGGGCAATTGTACCAGCATTGAGCATGTAGCGATAGGTTATTTTTTAATTAATTTAAGGACTGAGGGGATTTTATTAACGTTGCTAAAGCTATGTGACTATTTTTTCAATGGTTATAAAATAAACAAGGCACTTAAAAAGTGCCTTGTTTATTTTACTAGTGGTTACTTAGCCAAATAGTCCCTTTAATTTGTCTTTTACTTTATCTTTGGCTTTCTCTTTCGCTTTTTCTTTTGCGTCATCGAGTTTCTTTTTTGCTTCATCTTTTAAGGCATTACTTACATCAAGTTTAATTCCCACATCGTGAAATGGTCCTTTTATGCGTAACGGTATTTTAAAGCCTGTACTGTCATCGGTAGTGCCTTGACCTTCTATTGAATCTACAATCCCTGTTACCAAACGGTAATCAACTTTAGTGAGAGGTAAATCCACATCTCCTTCACCGGAAATACGAATCAGAGGGCTAATTAGTGAAAGGTCAGTATTGCGTCCAACACCTTTAATAAAATTAAAGCTACCTGTAAGCGCAGAAAAATCTGTTTGTTCTGCCTCTTCAAAGCCAGTATCTAATCCTTCAGAAGCGGCGCCAAAATTACCAGATATAATCTCTTTACCTTTACGAACCATTTCAGCAATGTTCGCCCCTTTTACAGCACCATCTGCAAACTCAAATGCCAACTTACCATTTAGCGCATCGATAAACGATTTTTGACTTTGTCCAGCTGTAGATAAATTCCAATTTAAAGAACCTCTACCGAGTACCTTGTCAAAACCGGTTGCATCAGTTAATAACGGCTGGGCATTTATATCTGTTAAATTAAAGTTTGTAGCTATTTTATAAGGCGCATTTTGAGCATCAATCGTAATTACACCTTTACCAGCGCCTTCATAGGCTGAAAAGCTATCTAAACTTAATTTAGCTACACCTTTATTTAGCGCCACTGTAAACTGGTTCGCACCCAGCTTTATATCATTTGCTATTAATCCACTAGAACGAATTACTACATTAGCATCTTGTGCTTTAAGGGCGCTTAAATCAATTTGAGTGTCATCCCAAACAATTGGCTCTGCCGGTTTGCTATCGCCTTCAGTCGGCTGTTCTTTTTTAGCAACGGCATCTGGCAAATAGGGATTAAGATCGAGCATCCCCAAATCTACATTTGCATTAATGGCTAAACGATTACCTAAACTAATTTCGCTTTTACCTTTAATTTGAAGTTCATCAAGCGTTGCAGTTAACTCTTCAAGTTTGAATTTTTCACCCAGTAAATGCATTTTACCATTTACACTAAATGCATTAAACGCATTATATTTCGCATTTAGGTCAACCCCCTGCCATTTAGCAATATTTTTTACCGACTCGCCATTGAGTGCTAATTGACCTTTTATGTCTTGCCCTTGTTTTGCGATTGAGCCATTAAATGTCAATTCAACCAAGCGCGAATCTAAATTTTGCGATACATTAAAAGCCTGACCTTCAATCGCTTTGGCAGGAGTGTCGAGTTTTACATCTAGTTCAAATCGCTCCTGCATATAGGTAACCCCCCCTTTAACCTCAAGGGTTTTACGTAATGAAGGAAGTAAAATAGCCAGCTCTAAATCGCTAATTTGCTGCTTGGCGCCCGTTTGACCATCTAGATATGTAAATGTACCGCCATAAATAGCGACCTCACCCAGCTCAATATCAAAGTTAGCAGGCAGCTTAATTGCCTCACCAGGCTCAGCTTGCTCTATAGGTTGCTCTGCTACAGCATCAAACAACTGCCAGTTAGCTTTGCCATTTTTATCTGTCTCTAATAAAATATCTGGTTCGTTAATAACAAACTTATCAAGCTTAAACTCACCGCCAAATAACGAGAACCAAGGTATATGTACTGCCAGCTGCTGCATACTTGCCATATCAGCTCGCGAACCTGTTTGCATATTAGCAAAGTGGACATCATTCAACTCTAACTTTAGTGCAGGAAACACACTAAGCGTTTTGTCACCATTAATTGTTAGCGTTCTTCCCGTCGTTTTTTGAACTTCCTCTGATACTTTATTAAAAATGGTATCGGTAGGAATTAAAAAAGGCGCTGCCACAATTAAAGCAATACAGAGTAAGAGTATTACACCAAAAATTTTGAGTAAGGTTTTCATGTTCGTCCTTTAAGCGGTCAAATTATGTTTTTATCATAGCGAGTGTTAAGCCTAAAAGCATTGCTGTAGATAAAAAAAGCTCATAAAAGCAGTTTACTTATTTCATATGAATCGTTCCTGAAACATTCTGATACCTTTAGGTTACAAAAAATAATTGACTCATTGATACCCCAGAGGTTACAAGAAATCAAATACTATTAAAGGATGAATACTATGAAACAACAAGATATTAAAACAGAAGAACAATTTATGAGACAAAATATACGGTTTTGTATAAGCGCTGGCGTAGTTTGTTTACTTCTCAGTGTTTACTCACTAACTAACCATAATATAGAAGAGATGATAGTTGTTGGAATGAGCGTTTTATTTTATATGGTTGTAACTGCAATTTTTATGATTAAAGCAAGCTTTCCGCTAAAAATGTATTTTAAATATGCTTATAAAGATGAGTTTCTAAACACCATTGACATTAATGCCTATAAACATACAAGTTGTGCATTTGGAGTTTGTCTTATTGGTGTTTTGTATAATAACGATTCAATACCTAGCGAGGTTTCGCATGCAAATATGGCAATATTTTACTTAGGTATTATGCTCTTAGTATATGGAGTATCAACCCTTTGGCAGAGCCGTGATTAGGAGTCAAAGTGCAAAATAACATAGCAAAATTTCGTAAAGAGGCGGGGCTTTCACAGCAAGAACTTGCCGATGCTATTAGCGTTTCACGTAAAACAATAAGTACAGTAGAAACAAATCGATTTACGCCGTCGGTCATTATAGCCCTTAAAATCGCAGCTCATTTTCACGCATCAGTTGAAAGCCTCTTCATATTAGAAGAGGCTGATTAATAACCGAGCTGGTTAGATTAACCCCGATTTTAAACACCATAATAATGCAGCGCGCAGGACAGCGCTGTTGTTATTAGTGTATTTGAGCTAAAATAAGCAATGCTAATACATATATATAAATCCGGAGTATCTACAAGGCATGAAAAAACTGCTAATTTCACCGTCAAAAATGACACTAGGCGAGCAAGAAAATCAAATCTATCAGAACATTCTGAAACAATCTTCAGAATTAAGCCTTAACCTTATGGCCGTGAAAGTAGAAAACCATCCTGATGATTTTTTACCTTGGTGTTACGAGCTATTAAACGCAAGCAGAGACCGTATTAACTACGATTTACTTGAGCCGCAACAGCTACCTGTTCTGAAAAAGCTGCATGATCAACTTATTTCAGCTATCAGCTTTTTACAAGTTAAAACGCTTCGTGTAGCCCCTTGGCCTGTGGTAAGTGTATTTATAGAGCAACATAAAGATGTTATTGCACTTGATGAACAACTTCGTTTAGCAAGTTACGTAAAAAGTATTCGTGAGCAATCATTAAAAGACATGATCCCTGAAGACCTTCTTGCTTTTACTGGCAAGCATATGGCTTCACTTGATCCAAGCACTTACGATTTTGATGTTGAGTGGTTTGCATCAACTAAGAGTGCTAAAGTTTTCCACCAACTCATTGGTGATTTACCGGGTGCGTTTGATGAAGCACTGGCTAATATTCCTCTTGAGGGTGACATTACCCATTACGAGTACCAACAGTTTGTAGCTGCTTATAGCAAAATATTTACTGATAGCAGTGAAAAGCCAACTCTTGCTCCGGCAACACGACTACTTGCAATGCGTCGCCCTGATATTTTTACGCCAATTACAAATAGCCGTTTAGACGCATTATGCTCAGCACTTGCGGTTACTAAACTTAAAAATAGTGATTTTGAGCGTTACTGGCAAGATATTGTAAAAGGCATTCAAGCTATGTCATGGTACAAAATGGCAAATGCTTCAAATGAACTAGAAGAGCAACTAGTGTCAATTAAAGCGCTTATTCCGTGCTTTTTTTACTACGCGGATAACAAAACACCAGATAGCTCTAACTATATTAAATTACTTAATAAACCAAAGCGTAGCACCACTAAAACGGGTAAAACACAACGCAGAGGTAAAGAGTCTGCTGAAATTTTAGTTGACCGCGCTTTGGCTGCCGATGATATTCCTGAGCATATTCGTAGCAAACGCGACTCAATAATCAGCGAAGTTCAAAAAGGCCGCAGTGTAAACGAAACAATTAGTCTAATGCGCACCATATTTGGCTAAATAATTCTAAAAAAGCTGTACTTTCATGGTGCAGCTTGATTATTTTATGCACCAGCGATGTGCGATAAAATATTTCTTCCGCATAATCTAAAGCACCCACCCCAAACGCAAGTCATTGTTAATAAAATACAAAATTTAATTTTAAAACAAAATAAACCAAGCTGGCACACACAGTGCAATTCTATTCTCAGTTAAACAATAAAAACGCATAAATCAAAAGGCTACGGTACTTCATAATAAAAAGCCTTCCTATGCAAAAAATCATATAACGGGAAATGGAACATGTTAAAACTAAAAAAAACAATCGCTTTTAGCGCCGTGGCATTAATGGCTGCAACGTCACTTACATCAACAGCAGTAAATGCTGAAGTGTCTGCCAATGTAGCAGCTACTTCAAATTACTTATGGCGTGGACAAGAACAAACTGGCGGCGACGCTGCTATTTCTGGTGGTATTGATTACGCTGACGAATCTGGATTTTATGCTGGTACATGGGTATCTAATGCATCTTGGGCTGACGAAATGACCTACGAGCTAGATTTTTACGCAGGCTTTGGTGGCGATATTAGCGAAGGTGTTAGCTACGATGTAGGTTACATTTATTATGCTTACCCAGACGCGGCATCAAGCGCAGATGCTGATTTCTCAGAAATTTACGGTAGCATCAGTGTTGAAGGCTTTACCTTTGGTGCATCAGTGCTTGCTACATCTGCTGCAAGTGGCGACGGTACAGACTTTGGTGA
>NZ_NTLW01000122.1:0-14449 GCF_002632075.1 Pseudoalteromonas sp. ESRF-bin5
TTAACTTTAGCAATACGTCTTTTTAAACTCATGTAACAAAATACATTACACAGTATTTGGGTGAGCAAAACACATGTATAACTAAAAATTAAATTATTCGAATTACCATCCTGGTAACTCATTAAATTGTAAACACTAAGAATAAGCTGAACGAATAACGTTACATTTAAAAAGCTCATTAAGTGTTTCTTGAATTGTGTGTGTTTATATCGGCTAAATAAAGTTAACAATATACTAATTAAAACCAGTAGACAGCTTACAATAATAAGAATTAAAGCAGTATTAGTAATCATATAAAGGCCTTGCTGAAAATTGAAACCCTAGTTGGTTATTAATTAAACCTAAATTACACATGCGCTTTTTATTAACTCTTTTGCGTTTGCTTTTGCTGTTTTACTAACATTGTCGCCGCCAAGCAACCTTGCTATTTCGTCTACTCTACCATCTTTTGTTAGTGCCAGCATATTGGTAAAGGTTTCACCTTTAGCAATTTCTTTTGCTACAAAAAATTGCTGATGCGCACTACTTGCAACCTGCGGCAAATGGGTAACACAGATCACCTGAGTCGATTTACCAAGTTGCCTTAATAACTTTCCAACAGCAGAGGCTGTAGGTCCAGAAATACCTACGTCTACTTCATCAAATATCAATGTTGGTGTTGTTACTTTTTGGGCAATAATAACCTGAATGGCTAAGCTAATACGCGAAAGCTCACCACCAGACGCCACCTTAGCCAAAGGCTGAAGGGGCTGCCCTGGGTTGGTCGATACTAAAAACGAAACGCTATCATGCCCTAAAAGATTGGGGGCGCGCTCAGGATCTTCAGTAAGCGATATTTCAAATACACCATTTTCCATGGATAAATTTGCCATACTTTCGCTTATTAAGGTGTTTAAGGTATTAGCATAACTTCTGCGGCTAATACTTAGCGCTTCACTTGCTTGCTTGTAGTCAAGCAATGCATCGTTTATTTCATAGTCAAGTTGCTCCAAACGCGAACTATTATTACTAATTGACTCGAGTTCTTTTGAAATTGACTGATGAAATTCAACTAATCCTTGCGGTTTTATATGGTGCTTACGAGCTAAGTCCATTGCGCCACTTAACCTATTTTCTATCTCTGTTAAACGGGCTGGGTCTAAATCAACTTGTTCTGTATAATTGCGAATTTCTCGGCTAGCTTCTTCTACTTGAACAGCAGCTTCTTCTAGCATTGCTGCCACACTTGCTAAGCTTTCATCATATTGTGCTAAATCTGCAAATTGTTGTGCGCTGTGCTGTAAAACAGAACACGCGCTTTGTTCTTCACCTTCATATAGGTATTGCAGCTCTTTTTGACATGACTCTAAAATGGTTTGGCTATTACTTAGCTTGTAATGTTCGACTTCAATTTGTTCAAACTCACCGTCTTGTAACGCAAACTCGTCAAGTTCTGCCACTTGGTATTCTAGTAGCTGTTTTTGAGCGGCTTGTTGTAATTGCTGTTGCTCAAGCTGTTTAAATTCTTTTTGAAGGTTGGCGAATTGTTTATAACTTTCAGTTACTTTTACAACCAAGTCTTGATGGCCAGCATATGCATCAAGTAGTTGTAATTGATGTTCAGCTTTTAAAAGGTGTTGATGAGCGTGTTGTCCATGTATAGAAATTAAATACTGGCCAAGTTCTTTGAGCTGAGATGCAGTTACTGAGCTGCCATTAATATAGCTTTTACTGCGACCATTTTTGCAAACAACGCGTCTAAGTAAGCAATCATTATCAGTACTGGTCAGAAAATGTTGCTCTAAAAAAGCCTGAGCGAGCGGGAGTGCGCTTATATCAAATTGAGCACATACTTCAGCTTTGTCTGCAGAAGGTCGTACAGCAGAGGCTTCAGCCCGCTCGCCTAAACACAATGAAAGTGCATCAATGGCAATCGATTTACCCGCGCCGGTTTCACCCGTGATCGCCGTCATGCCGTTATGCCATTCAGTGCTTAAGTTACTTACAATTGCAAAGTTTTTAATTTCTAAACCAACTAACATACTGTTCATCCATCCAGTTAATTAACTGGTAATTTATACAGTGTTTAGCTTTTTTGCAAATTAATTTTTTATTATTTAGGCAATATTAACATGTTGATTGAGTTGGTTGTTTGGGTCTTGATTTTCTGGGATGTATTCATTTTCTTCATTATCAAGGGGTTGTAGCAAGTCGTTGGTTTTAATTAATTCGATAAGGTTTGGTAACGCTTCTGAGTAAAACGTTTTGTTATACGAGATACCTTGCTGTGGAAGTTCAGACACAAAATACTGGATATTTTCTTCCAAACTTTGGCCATTGCCCGTTTGGTTCGCTTTAGTCAGTTCGTTAGATAAAGTATTGATTAATAGATCAGATACATCTTCAAGGGTTTGCAAATTCTCGTCAGTATGCTTTTGTACTACAAAAAAGTTAGAAACGATTGCTTGAATTCGAGGTGAGTATTTAGGGCGAAGAATTTTCGCTTCTACTAGCTCATTTAATTTTGACTTTAGACGGGCGCCAACTTGTGATACACGTTCGTTAAATTGCTTTTTTTGAGCTTCAATTGCTTTGCGACGATTGCTTTCTATTTTTAAGTAGGTTGCTAGAAGTGTAATTAACAGTAGCAAGGCAAAAAAAACGACATATGTCATTGCTATTTGTTCCTAAAAATTGGTGTATTATTGTTGTAATCTGCATTTTGCGCTAAAGACAACGCTTTAGCAATAAAATTAGTATAAACGACTGCCCCAATTTAATTTCGTACGTAAAACGTTGTAGTAAGAGTAGTTTTTTGGATGAATTAACCGCAATTTTTTATCTGCTTTTTTAATGACGACTTCATCACCAGGTAAAACGGCAAGCACAACGTGGCTGTCGCAGCTGACTTGCAAGCTGTCAGTATTGTCTAAACTAAGTTTTAGCCTCACTTCGTTATCGGCATCTACCACTAATGGCCTGCTTGATAACGTGTGCGGAAACATAGGCACCAAAGATATTGCATTTAGTTCAGGCGTTAATATTGGACCGCCACCAGAGAGTGAGTAAGCAGTTGATCCTGTTGGCGTAGATACAATTAGCCCATCAGAGCGCTGAGAGAATACAAAGTCGCTATTTATAAATGCCTCAAACTCAATCATATGAGCCACTTTATCTGCATGCAATACGGCTTCGTTTACCGCTAAATTGGCACTTTTTAGTTCATTGTGACGATAAACTTCTACTTCCAATAAAAAGCGATTTTCTTCAATATACTCACCACTTAGAACATGCTCTAGGCTAGCTTCAAAACCTTCAGGGTTTAAGTCGGTTAAAAAACCAAGGTTACCTCGGTTAACGCCAATTACAGCAATGTTAAAACGAGCAAGCACGCGTGCAGCTCCTAACATGTTTCCGTCACCGCCAACCACAATTGCAAGGTCGGCTTGCTCTCCTAAATCAACCAGTTTAACAAGGTTTTCTTTGGGTACATCGACTAACTGTCCGCCAGTGCGCTTTTCAACAATCACTTCAAAACCAAGTGCCAGTAGAAATGTATGCAAACGCTGCAAAGTGGCAGCCGCTTTTGGGTGGTTTGGTTTGCCAATAAGGCCAATAGTATTGAAAGGAGAGTTCATAATCTGCACACTAAAAATTTTGATGTTTGTAGAGTAACTCAAAAGCAAAGTGTTTGAAAATACAGATTTTACCTAAATGAGTATGATTCAATTTAGTTTAAAATAAATTTGTTTTATATTGTTCAACAAAGGGGAAATGACTTGAAATAGCAGCAAATGCCCCGATATACCTTACATGCAACAAGATGTAGATATCATGAAATTAAATCCGCGCGATCAGCAAATATTTTCAGCTGTAATGAACATGTACTGTAACGGTGAGGGATTGCCCGTTCCATCAACAAAAATTGCCAAGCTAAAAAGCATGGCTGTGTGTTCAGCAACCGTTCGTAATGCAATGGCCCGTCTTGAAAAAGTAGGTTTATTGTATTCCCCCCACACTTCTGCAGGACGAGTACCTACAGATGAAGGGTTTAATTATTGGTTTGATGAGTTTTTTCCATTATCAGATATTGCTAGTTACTGGGAGCCAGAGCAAGCACAGCTAGTTGAATTGGCACATGGCTTGAGTCAAAAGTATCAGGTGTGCTGTTGTGTTGGTTTACCGCAAGTGAGCTCACAGCATGTATTTAGGGTTGAAGTACTTGATTTTGATTCTACCGATTGGCTTATTTTATTGATCGATCGAGCAGGCCAAAGCCATAATATTTGCATTGATAAACCACATGATGCTTCAGATACGGTTCGTTACCAGTTTGCAACGTGGTTAAATACAGTATTTAGTCAACAAACATTGATGGAAGGCTTGTATAGAATGCAAGCAATGGCAAACACAGCGCCTAAAAACTGTCATGATTCACTTACTCAATGGACACGGCAGCTAAGTCAAAAGTTAGGTTCAGACAATAGTATTGTTGTGGGTGAAAACTACCTTTATAAAAAAATAAATTGTGAGCAAAGCCTAAATATAGGCGTGTCATTTCTAAATTTTGTTGAAGATGCACTGGCATTTAAAAATGGTGTTTCGGTGATCAGCGGTAAAAAACTTCCGTTTAGTGAATGTAACGATCTAATAACCATCAGCGTTCCTTACTTTCAAAACCAAGAATACCAAAGCCGCTTTTGTATAATCTGCCCAAAATCAGCGCAAATAGAACAAATAATCCAAGAATTTAAATTAATTGAGTCATCGAACTCTTGAATCTTTTTATTCAATCCCCATAATTACCGCAATTGAAAAGAATTGGAGCATGTATTTTATGTCTGAGCAGACACAAAACCCAGAGCAAGAAGTAGAACTAAACGAAGAAATTGAACAAATGCAAGCAGATGTAGAAGCAGCTGTGGATGCCGCTGAACAACATGCAGAAGAACAAAGCCCTGAAGCTGAAATTGCGATGCTTTACGCAGAGCTAGAAGCTGCTAAGCAAACTATTGCAGACCAAAAAGACGGTGTGATCCGTGCCGCTGCTGACGTTGACAACATTCGCCGTCGTGCTGCACAAGATGT
Organism: Pseudoalteromonas sp. ESRF-bin5; assembly: GCF_002632075.1. Taxonomy (NCBI): domain Bacteria; kingdom Pseudomonadati; phylum Pseudomonadota; class Gammaproteobacteria; order Alteromonadales; family Pseudoalteromonadaceae; genus Pseudoalteromonas; species Pseudoalteromonas sp. ESRF-bin5. The sequence goes on from NZ_NTLW01000122.1 coordinate 5,068, forward strand.
AGAAAAAGCACACAAATTTGCACTTGAAAAGTTTGCTAACGAATTACTTCCTGTGATTGATAATCTTGAGCGCGCTATTGAGTTTTCTGATAAAGAAAACGAAACGTTAAAGCCGTTGCTTGAAGGTATTGATATGACGGTTAAAAGCTTTAACGATGCTGTTGCTAAATTCGGTGTTGAAATTGTTAACCCACAAGGCGAGCAATTTAACCCAGAGTTCCATCAAGCTATGTCAATTCAGCCAAGCAACGATGTAACACCAAACACTGTGCTTGCTGTTATGCAAAAAGGCTACACATTAAATGGACGTTTATTACGCCCGGCAATGGTTATGGTTTCAAAAGCGGCTGACGCTTAATTTAGCCGTTTAACACTTTAAAAATGCCTCAAATTGAGGCATTTTTTTTGTCTTTTTTAAAATGAATTATTTGCACTAATATCGTCAGTAGTACCGCGCTAAACATGAGGCTCGAAAACGGCACAGAGCTTTGAGCATGCATAACAGCAAGAATGGGGCCTACCAAGGCACCGCTGCCAAACCTAAGCGTACCAATAACAGCAGTAGCCGTGCCGGTATTTTTTTCAAACTTCATGAGTATTAACGAATCAGCATTACTGGCAGTGACCCCTAAACTCATCATTAATGGTGCAATTGCTGCCACTATATAATAAAGCGATAAATGTAAAATACTAAAAGTTAAAAGGCACAATCCTGATATAAAGCCGCATACCAATCCAACATATAACATTTTGCGTGAACCAATACGCGGCACAATACGCGTATTTAAAAAGTTACCAAACATTAATGCCATCACGTTAAAGGCAAATAATATCCCAAACAGTTGCTCCGACACTTTGTATAAGTCTAAATAAATAAAAGGCACTGAGGTTAAAAAGCAAAAAAAGCCAAACGATACAAACATTGAGCTTAAAATATCGGCGCGTGCATCGGTATTACTCAACACAGTTTTATAACTGTCAAAAAATAAGGCTAACCCTTTTTTTTCACTGGTATGAATAGGTATATCAATTAAATATACTTGCACAAACACAAGTATTATAAAGCTGTAAGCTGCTAATACTAAAAATATGGTAGACCAAACAGAAAACCCTAAAATAAAAGAGCCTACAGACGGTGCTATTAATGGTGCAACCATCATGATCATCGATACATACGACATACCTTTTGCCGTATTTTGCTGATAAATATGCCTAATAATTCCTGGCACGACCACCGTAGCTGCAGCACCAGTGAATGCTTGTATTGCCCTTAGTGCCCAAAAAGTATGAATTTCTGTTGTGAATGCTAACGCAGTAGAGGTTAAACCAAATAATGTTAAACCAATTTTAGCCAGTTTCCGGCGGCCAATTTGATCCGCTATAGGGCCAAAAAATAACATGCCCAATGAGTAACCTGCCAAATAAATACTTAGCGATATTTGTACATTTGGCATACTTGTTTGTAAATTGTTCGCAATAACCAACATTGCGGGCAAATACATATCAATTGCAAGGGGTGTAATAGCGACAATACTTGCCAATAAAGGTAATAAAATACGGGTGTTGAAAGACGTAGACGAGGCGCCCATACATAAACTCAAGGTAACTAAAACAAGGGCTATAGTGTAGCAGGGCATTGTATATGTATAAACGTAGTTTAGCCGGAACGTTACTTACTTCACCGCAAAGTACTTACCTTAAACCAATGATTTTAAACTGGCACTGTGTTTGCTATCCTACTTGCAGTATTAATGACTTAAGGTAATACAATGAAAAAATTGGTATTGGCACTAGTAGCAACGGCTGTTTTAGCAGGGTGTAAAACATCGCCAACAGGGCGTACTCAAATAGCGCTTTATTCGGATCAGCAAATGAGCGAAATGGGTACAGCTAGCTTTGCTGACATGAAAAAAAATCAGCCAATTAATAAAGATTCAAAAACCAATACATATGTAAATTGTATTGCTGAAAAAGTAATTGCCGTTTTACCTAATGAGTATGCATCTCAAAACTGGGAAGTGGTGGTATTTGAAGATGATTCAGCAAATGCATTTGCTTTGCCTGGCGGTTACATTGGTGTTCATACCGGGTTACTAAAAATAGCGACTAATCAAGATCAAGTCGCTACCGTTTTAGGGCATGAAGTAGGACATGTAATTGCAGAACACTCTAATGAACGTGTATCACAAAGCTCGTTGTTAAGTACAGGAATGCAATTGGGTAGTGTTGCGCTTGAAATGGGTAACGTGCAGTACCGTAATGAAATTATGCAAGGGCTCGGATTAGGCGCTCAATATGGTGTGGTTTTACCGTTTAGCCGTTCTCATGAATCTGAGGCCGACACCATTGGTCTTGATTTAATGGCAAAGGCGGGTTTTAACCCAAAAGAGTCGGTTACGCTTTGGGAAAACATGAGTAAAGCGGGAAGCGGTTCAACGCCTGAATTTTTGTCTACTCACCCAGCACCAACGAGTCGTATTAATAATTTGCAGTCGCAAATGACAAAAGCACTAAGTGAGCAAAGTACTGCAAACTCACAAGGAAAAAGGCCACAGTGCACACTTTAGTTGAGCTTTTAAAAGTATAAAGCAGTGGCGTATAGTGTTGATGCGCTAATAAAATAAAACCCCTGAATGTAAATACTTTCAGGGGTTTTATTTTGTGGGTTATGTGTATTTATGTGGGTTATTCAGCAGCGAGTGCTTCTTTAAATACAGTTTTAAAGCGCTCAAAGTCTTCTATATGTGGTAAGTGGCCTAAATTATCGAGTTCATATAATTTAGCATTGGGGATAAGCGATACGGCATTTTTGCCTAACTTATCGTATCGACCAAGCTCATAATCTACACCGGTTTTTTTCCAGTTTCGGCCTGGTCCTGTTCTATCACGGGTACCAATAATTAACTCAACTGGCACGGCAAAGTCTTTAAATTCAGTAATAACCGGTTGAGTGAAAATCATATCGTATGTTTTAGCATTAACCCACGCCATGTGAGCTTTGTCCGGCCCTTGTATTTGCCCAGTAATAAAGTTCGTTAATGCTGAATATTTAGCGTTCCATTTACCATCGTAATAGTTTTTTTGCTGATATTTTTTTACGCCCTTGGGCGTTTTAGCAAGCTCATTTTTATAAAAGAAGTTGGTGTCTTTGTATTCAACATAATGTAAGTAGTTTTCAAGCCCTATAGGGTTAAGCAAAACCAATTTAATTGTTGTATTGGGATACATTAAAGCAAAGCGACTTGCCAACATGCCGCCCATAGAATGGCCAACTACAATTGTTTGTTTTAAGTTAAGGTAGGCAATTAACGCATGTGTATGGTAGGCAAGCGATGCAAACGAATACTGATAATTAGTGGGTTTAGATGATTTACCAAAGCCAATTTGATCAGGAATTAATACACCAAAGCCAAGCGATTGTAAGTACTGCGCTGTAGTCGTCCAATAATCAGCATTAAAATTTTTGCCGTGCATGAGTGTCACGGTAGGCATCTTTTCTTTGGTAGGCTTTAGGTAAATATACGCCATCTTTAAAGACTGCTTTTGTGATTCAACGCTAAAGTAATTTACTTTAAAGTCATATTGATAACTGCTTAAAAGGGCATCGTAAGATAGGGACTCTGTATTTACTTCACTACTTGCTAAAGCATTATTAGTTAAAGCTAACAGGGCAGCAAAACACATCACTTTAATTGACATCATTTCATTATTCCTTCAAAGGTAAAGCATGAGGCTTAAAAGAAATACGACAATAACTAAGTATTTACAGCCATTCAATTAAATACTTTTATGGCATAAAAAAAGGAGCGCTTAATAGGGCTCCAATTTATGTGATTTTAACGCAGTGTAATTGCTTAAAAGGTCCACTCTAAATGTATTTGCGGAACTGACTCTGTCACTTCAGTTCCTAGCTTGTTATGCCAGTATTGAAGCTCCATGCCGAGTAGCAACGTATTTTCTTTCATTTCAAAGGCATGACCCATGTCCCATACTAAAATAGGTTGTGCGAGTATCCATGCCTCTACATCGTTTCCAAATTCGTCTTCACGTTCTGCAATGTATTCTGCGTGACCTTTAAAGCTGAACTTTTGTGAGCCAATAGTAAAAGGGTATTCAAAAGCTACATCAAACATCCAACTATTTGTTTCTATGGGGGCACCACCTTTAGCAACACCTTCGCTGTCGTCAATATAGGCTGTTACTATCGTTTGAAAGAAGTTAAAACCTGGTACATCCCAGCTTAATTTAACACCCGGCAGGTATTTCACCATTTTAGCATCGCCAGCAATATTTATACCGCCAGTGAGGCCAACATCTAATAACGCACCGGTGCCAATTTTTTCACCGCTGAGCGCCGATAAGCTAACAGTTGAATACCATTCGCCGTAAAAATCGCTATCTTGATAGCCGTCAGCTTTATCGTCTTTACTGTAATCAATGAAAAAGAAGTTGTCGCCGTAATCGTAACCCGATGCATGTTGAACTGAGTAAACCGTGGTATCTGACTCTTGCTCAGTAAAAGGGTTTTTTTGGTCGCCATTGTTAATGTGTAATGCTGTGCTGCTCCAATTAGCGGCAAAAGCAGAAGACGATAAAGCAATGGATGTAAGGGTAAAAAAGGAGAGTATTTTATTTAATTTCATAATTTGTATTTAACTATAACTTGAGTGACACGCGAAAGCGCGCATTATAGCAAAAGTGATTAATATGTAGAGTAATATGTTGCAGCTTATTTTTAAGCTGCAACAGTGGGGCAAAGGTTTTAAGCTTTATTACGACGCAAACAAATTATTGCTATAGCGGTAAATGCTAAAATGAAACAATAATAAGACGATGTTGAGACTTCCCAAGGGCTAATTTTAAACGTAGCGCCAAGTAAAAGTGCTTGTGCTCCATAAGGTAAAGAGCCCTGAGTTACACAAGCAAAAATATCAAGTAGGCTTGCAGAGCGTTTGCCACTAATTTCACCATCGTCAGCGAGTTTTTTAGCAATAGGACCCGCCACAATAATTGAAACGGTATTATTAGCAATACAAATGTTACTTGTCATGACTAGGGCTGCAATGCCAAGTTGGTCAGCTACTTTTCGGTGCCATTTAGCAATTACTTTAGTAATGGCTTGAATTTTTTGGGCAATGTAATCAAGGCCACCGTTAATGCGAATAAATTCAGAAAGACCACCAATAAACATAGAAAGTAAAAATATTTCCTGCATATCGGTAAAACCTTGATAAATATCTTTAACAAAGCTAGACCCTTCGTAGCTACCGGTAAAGCCCATTAATGCAGCAAATATAATACCGCTAAATAACACAACAAATACATTTAGACCTGCTACGGCGAGAACTAAAATAAAGGCATAAGGTAGCACTAACCAAATATCGTAATCTTGGGTTTCGACCACTTGCGCTGCAGGCGTAAGGTAAAACAATAAACAGATTGTTAAAATTGCGGCTGGTACTGCAATTTTAAGGTTTTCTTTAAATTTATCTTTCATTTCACAACCTTGCGTACGTGTAGCCGCAATCGTGGTATCTGAAATAATTGATAAGTTATCGCCAAACATAGCGCCTGACACAATAGTACCCGCCATAAGGGCTGGGTCTATGCCTGTTTTGATCGACACCGCATAAGCAATTGGGCCAATCGCCCCAATAGTACCCATTGATGTGCCCATGGCTGTAGATACAACCGCGGCAATTAAAAATAAACCAGGAAGTAATAGAGCAGGCGGTATCAGTGATAAACCCGCATTAACTACTGCGTCAACACCCCCTGTTGCACTGGCCACTGCAGAAAAAGCACCAGCAAGCAGGTAAATTAAACACATCGTAATAATGTTGTTATGCCCAGCGCCTTTTATAAAGGTTTCAACACATTGATTAACAGTGCCTTTATTAAGTATAAAGGCAAGCATAATGGCGGGTAATATTGCCACCGGTGCTGGGAGTTGATAAAAAGCGTAATCAACCCCTTGAGATTGCAGGTATAAACCAGAACCTAAAAATAGGGCTACAAATGTTAGTAGGGGTAGTAAAGAAAGTATTGCTTTGTTTTTATTAAATGATGGCTGCATCATAATCCTCGGAACCAATTAATTACCACAGCCAAAAATTCCTCTTTTAGCTGAATTTAGCAAGTCTATCTACGTTGTTAAAAGCTAACAAATAGTAGAACAATGCAGCGCCCGCAAGCCAAAGACCAAATCGACGCGAAGGGGAAGTTTAAATGTATAGATGGCTAAAGTAAACTGGTATTGTTATTATTCTTTTATTAAAGGGTTGACTGACTATTACATGACTTTTAGATAAAATCTACTAAGTACGTTACTTTCAGTGATTGATGTTAACTGAGCGATATATACACTCAATATATACAAAACGATCGGTTTACGGTTTAAACAAAAATAAATTAAGGCATAGTGATGATTCGAATAGGTGTTTTTGGTGCTAATGGCAGAATGGGTTTAGCTTTATTGGAAGCCGCAACAATAAAAGAGCAAACACAACTAACAGGCGCCTATGTTCGCAGTGGGTCATCGTTAATTGGAGTTAATGTAAACCAAATAAATAGCGCTGCTGATAAAAACGTATGTTTTAGCGACGAAAACACGCTCGAAAGTGTTGATGTTTTAATTGATTTCACCCTGCCAGACGGTATGCGTAGCCACTTAAAGCGTGCTGTTGAACAATCTCTCCCTTTAGTTATTGGCACAACAGGTTTAACGGCCGATGACATGGCATTATTAGAAAATGCTGCTAAACATATACCTATTGTATTTGCTCGTAACTACAGTGTTGGTGTAAATGTTTTACTAAATTTAGTTCAAACGGCTGCCACTAAGTTCGGTGACGATTTAGATATTGAGATATTTGAAGCGCATCACCGTCATAAAATCGATGCGCCATCGGGCACGGCTCTGGCAATTGGTGAGTCAATTGCAGATGCAAAAGGATGGAACCACGAAGAGGTTGCTGTATACGATCGAAGCCAAATTGAAACTGAAAAATCTCAAAACGAAATTGGTTATTCAGTCCTAAGAGGAGGTGACATAGTAGGTGAACATACCGCCTATTTTGCCACAATGGGGGAAAGGCTTGAATTAACGCACAAAGCAAGTTCGAGAATGACCTTTGCGCTAGGCGCTATAAGAGCTGCAAGCTGGTTGCAAAATAAACCGGTAGGACTTTATGACATGCAAGATGTGCTCGATTTAAAGTAGTTTAGTATCTATTTTGGGTGTTTGGGTCTAATTTTAGCTAAAAGCACTTATTTGTTGTGATTTACCAAATAATGTTAGACCTAAAACTCAACATCATGTAGTATACAGCCAATTTGCCAAAAATTACTAAATGCGTGTTTCCAATTATACCCAAGTGGCTAGTAAAATCAGGGGTTCAGTGGGAATGATAAGAGTTTTAGGCAAGAAAAAATGTTGAAGATTTAGCGGTTATATCGGCCTCATTTAAGACTGCGTAAAACAATTTAATCTCATACAAAATCTGGTTTTGACGATCCCTCTGGGTATTGGCGGGGTGATAAGCAATTTGCTTACTCCCGTTTTTTACTGTTAGGAGGTTTAACTTGACTAAATCCGCTCTGTTAGTCCTAGAAGACGGCACAGTGTTTCGCGGTACTGCAATCGGCGCTGACGGCATGTCAGTCGGTGAAGTGGTATTCAATACGTCTATGACTGGTTATCAAGAAATTTTGACTGACCCTTCGTACGCGGAACAAATCGTAACTTTGACGTACCCACATATCGGTAATACGGGTACCAACAGCGAAGACGAAGAAGCGAATCAAATATGGGCTAAAGGCCTAGTGATCCGTGATTTGCCACTGCTAGCAAGTAATTTTCGTAACGAGCAATCGTTAGATGATTACTTGAAAGAACGTAATATTTTAGGTATTGCGGACATCGACACCAGAAAGCTAACCCGTATTTTGCGCGACAAAGGCGCTCAAAATGGTTGTATTATTGCTGGTGACGAACTAGACGAACAAAAAGCGCTACAAGCCGCGCAAGCCTTCCCAGGCTTAAAAGGTATGGATTTAGCAAAAGTTGTCTCAACCAAGGAAAATTTTGAGTGGCGCGAATCAAGCTGGACATTAGGCGAGGGGTTTAAAACCTTAGATACCGCCGATGAAAAGTTTCATGTTGTAGCCTATGACTTCGGTGTTAAGCGTAATATATTACGTATGCTTGTTGACCGTGGTTGTAAACTTACCGTAGTACCTGCACAAACTAGTGCTGCTGACGTACTCGCATTAAACCCCGATGGTATTTTCTTATCTAATGGCCCTGGCGATCCTGAGCCATGTACATACGCAATTGACGCGATAAAATCATTTTTAGAAACCGACACACCCATTTTTGGTATTTGTTTAGGTCACCAGTTATTAGCGCTTGCTTCAGGTGCTAAAACAGAAAAAATGAAATTTGGCCATCATGGTGGTAACCACCCAGTTAAAGATCTAGACCGCGATGTAGTGATGATCACAGCGCAAAACCATGGTTTTGCAGCCCAAGAATCAAGCCTACCAAGCACGCTTCGTGCAACACACAAATCACTGTTTGACGGTACGCTTCAGGGTATTCATCGTACAGATAAGCCAGCATTTAGTTTTCAGGGTCACCCTGAGGCAAGTCCTGGCCCGCATGATGCAGCCCCATTATTTGACCACTTCATCGATTTGATGCAAGCGCGTAAACACTAATTTAACTTGGAGTAATAATGCCAAAACGTACCGACATAAAAAGCATTCTTATCTTAGGCGCAGGCCCAATTGTTATTGGTCAAGCTTGTGAATTTGACTACTCTGGTGCACAAGCGTGTAAAGCACTCAGAGAAGAAGGCTATAGAGTTATCCTTGTTAACTCAAACCCAGCAACGATTATGACCGACCCAGAAATGGCTGATGCAACATACATCGAACCTATTCACTGGGAAGTAGTAGAAAAAATCATCGAAAAAGAAAAGCCAGATGCAGTCCTGCCTACTATGGGCGGTCAAACAGCATTAAACTGTGCACTTGATTTAGATAAGCACGGTGTATTGGCTAAGCATGGCGTAGAGTTAATTGGCGCAACAGCTGATGCAATAGACAAAGCCGAAAACCGTGAACGCTTTGACACTGCAATGAAAAATATTGGGCTTGAGTGTCCTCGTGCAGAGATAGCACACTCAATGGAAGAAGCTAAAGATACAATGAGCCGCATAGGCTTACCGTGTATCATTCGTCCTTCTTTCACCATGGGTGGCACCGGTGGCGGTGTTGCTTACAACATGGAAGAGTTTGAAGAAATTTGTGAGCGTGGTTTAGACCTGTCACCTACTAACGAATTACTAATTGATGAATCACTGATTGGTTGGAAAGA
>NZ_NTLW01000210.1:0-2606 GCF_002632075.1 Pseudoalteromonas sp. ESRF-bin5
TTTACTTTCATTATCTAACCAAAGTACTTGTTTCGAACGGCCAAGTTCATCAACTTGCAACGTTTGTGAATCAATAGTGCCTTTAAGCCAGTTATCAGCATTATTAACAGGTAAAGCAAAGCCAGTTAAGCGCTTAAGCAGCGCAGATGCATTGGTATCTACATAAACTTTATCGTCAAATTCAAGCTCAGCAACATTGCGCGACTGTTTTAGTTGTAAAATGCGTGTGCCAATAAATGAAGTCAGTACTAAATTATTGTTATTTTCTTGTTGCTGCCAATTTAAGTTTGCAGATTGGCGCTCATCGGGACTAATAAAAGCAAGTTTCCCCTCTACATGCCAAGTTTTTTGATTGGCGAGTTTACCTTTCCAGTTGTCGTAAATTGCTGTTTTATTTGGTAATTGTTGCGCGCAGCCACTTAAAAACATAAAAGTTATAGCTAATATTAAATAATGTCTAATCAAATGTTGTTCCTTACTTTCCATATTCCGCTGATTTTTGGTAAAATTGCCGCCTTTAAAGTCGGGCTCAGCAATATTTGGCAAACATGACCATAATAGCACTAGGTATAAATCACAAAACTGCTTCCGTAGAACTGCGTGAAAAAGTGGCTTTTTCGCCTGAGCAAATGTCAGAGGCGTTGCAGCAATTAAGTGGCCATGCCGACTTTAATGAAGCTGTGATCGTGTCTACCTGTAACCGAACAGAAATCTATTGTAGCCTTGCTCAGCAAAATTCCCAAACACTGTTAGCATGGCTTGCCAGTTTCCATGGTTTAGATGAACAGGAACTGAGTAATAACATTTATTGCCATGAGGGCAATCAAGCAATTAACCATTTAATGCGCGTTGCCTGCGGTTTAGATTCGCTTGTGTTAGGTGAACCGCAAATTTTAGGGCAAATTAAACAAGCCTATAATAGTGCTAAAACTCATGATGCAGTGGGTGTTACATTTGATCGTTTGTTTCAAAAGACATTTTCGGTTGCGAAAGAGGTCCGAACTGAAACTAATATAGGCGCCAGTGCAGTTTCGGTGGCGTTTGCGGCTGTTAATTTAGCTAAGCATATTTATGGCAAGCTTGATAAAACCAATGTGTTATTAATAGGTGCAGGCGAAACAATAGAGCTTGTTGCTAAGCATTTGTATCAAAATGAGCCACAAAATATTACCGTAGCCAATAGAACGATTGAACGAGCACGAAACCTCGCTGATGAAGTGTCTGCAGATGTCATTGCATTAGCGCAGTTGCCAGAGCGTTTGCATAACGCAGATATTATAATAAGCTCAACGGCCAGTACACTGCCTATTATTGGTAAAGGGGTTGTGGAGCAAGCACTAAAGCAGCGTCGTAACAAACCGATGTTGTTTATTGATATTGCGGTACCGCGCGACATTGAAAGCCAAGTAGGTGAGCTAGATGCGGCTTATTTATACTCGGTTGACGACTTACAAACGATTGTAAGTGAAAATATGGCAGCGCGAGAACAAGCTGCACAGCAGGCACAGATAATTATTACTGAGCGCACCAAAGAGTTTTGTATGTGGATGCGTTCACTCGATTCTGTGGGGTTAATTCGTCACTATCGAAACGATGTTCATACAATTAAGTCTGAATTAGTAGAAAGAGCAGTTAGCCAGCTTTCTAGTGGTAAAGACGCAGAAAAAGTAATTTTAGAATTGGCCAATAAGTTAACCAACCGCTTAATGCACGCGCCTACCCGTGCCATTCAAGATGCGGCTAAAAAAGGTGAAGTGGCTCAATTAAATCAGTTGAAAAAAATGTTAGGTATTGATCAGGAATAACCGTTAAATGAAAGAGTCTGTTTATAATAAATTAGAAACGCTAGTAGAGCGCTACGAAGAAGTACAAGCACTGTTGAGCGACCCGTCGGTTATTAGCGATCAAAATCGCTTTCGTGGCCTTTCAAAAGAATACTCAGAGCTTGAAGAAATAGTTAAAACTTTTTTAGCATATCAACAAACAAAAGAAGATTTAGCAAGCGCTGAAGAGATGCTTAAAGACTCAGACCCAGATATGCGAGAAATGGCACAGGAAGAGTATAAAGAAGCCAAAGCACAAATATTAAGCCTTGAAGATGAAATTCAGGTATTAATGCTTCCTAAAGATCCAAAAGATAATAACAATGTATTTTTAGAAGTCCGCGCAGGCACAGGGGGTGATGAAGCCGCTATTTTTGCCGGTGATTTATTTAGAATGTACAGCCGTTTTGCTGAAACGCAAAAGTGGAAATTAGAAGTAGTAACTACCAATGAAGGTGAACACGGTGGTTACAAAGAAGTCATTGCTAACATTAGCGGTGAAGGCGTATACGGTAAGCTTAAATTTGAGTCTGGCGTACACCGTGTACAACGTGTACCAGAGACTGAATCGCAAGGTCGTGTTCATACATCGGCGTGCACCGTAGCGGTAATGGCAGAAATACCAGAAGCTGAAGCAATTGAAATTAACACCGCCGATATAAAAGTAGATACTTTTAGAGCATCGGGTGCAGGTGGCCAGCACGTAAATAAAACTGACTCAGCAATTCGTATTACGCATTTACCTACGGGTGTGGTTGTTGAATGTCAAGATGAGCGTTCGCA
>NZ_NTLW01000093.1:0-5519 GCF_002632075.1 Pseudoalteromonas sp. ESRF-bin5
ACAGATAAATCATCACGTTGGCGTTCATCCCAATGCTTAAGATTAACAAACCCTATTGCTGAGTTTTGGCCAGAACCTGCAAAGCTAAACCCGGTAACGGTAAAAATACCGTTTACTGCTTCAGATTGTTCGTTCAAGTAGTGGTTTTCTAATTTTTTAACCACTTCAAGTGTTTGCTCGGTTGTAGAACCCGCAGGTAACGAAACTTGGTTAAATAATATGCCTTGGTCTTCATCTGGTAAGAATGCGGTTGGTAAATTTGAAAACACATAAGCCATTCCACCTACAATTAAAAAGTATATAACAAGGTAGCGTTTAGCATGTTTGATCATACGGCTCACAAAGCTTTGCGCACCCGCATTTGTTTTGTCGAACCCGCGGTTAAACCCTGTAAAAAATTTACCAAATAACGACTTATCATTATGAACATGGCTAGGCTTCAAAAGCGTTGCACACAGTGCCGGCGTAAGTATAAGCGCCACAAGTACCGATAAACCCATAGCAGAAACAAGGGTAATTGAGAACTGACGATAGATTATGCCCGTTGAGCCGCTAAAAAAGGCCATCGGAATAAATACAGCAGAAAGCACCATTGCAATACCAACAAGCGCGCCTTTAATTTCGTCCATTGATTTGCGGGTTGCATCAAGCGCTGAGAGTTTTTCTTCAGTCATCAATCGCTCTACGTTTTCTACAACAACAATGGCATCATCAACTAGTAAACCGATGGCAAGCACCATGGCAAACATGGTCAATGTATTAATTGAGTAACCAAAAGTATATAAAATACCAAACGTACCCAGCAATACCACTGGCACTGCAATTGTTGGAATAAGCGTTGCTCTAAAGTTTTGTAAAAACAAGTACATAACAACAAACACCAACACAACCGCTTCTATAAGCGTATGAATTACTTTTTCAATTGAAAGCGCCACAAACGGTGTAGTGTCGTAAGGCACAACCGCTTCAAGTCCCTCAGGAAAAAATGGCTCTAATTCAGCAATGGCATCTTTTACACCCTGCGCAGTATCAAGCGCGTTGGCGCCACTGGCCAATTTAATCCCTAAGCCAGAAGCTGGTTTTCCGTCATAACGCGCGACAACCCGGTAGCTTTCTCCACCTAGCTCAACACGGGAAACATCACTCAACTTTACAAAAGAGCCATCTGCATTGGTTTTAACTAAAATATCTCTAAATTGCTCAGGAGTTTGTAAGCGGCTTTGCGCGGTCACAGTCGCGTTGAGTTGCTGTCCCGCAACCGCAGGCATAGCACCTAATTGCCCAGCCGACACTTGTGCATTTTGAGCGCTGATAGATGCACTTATATCTGCAGGCGTTAATTTATAGTTTTGAAGCTTAGCCGGATCTAACCAAATACGCATTGCATACTGCGAGCCAAATAACTGTACTTCACCCACACCTTCAACACGCGAAACAATATCTTGCACGTTTGATGACACATAGTCGCCAATATCAATGTTGGTCATGCTGCCGTCTTTAGACATAAACGCATAAACCATCAAAAAGTTACGGGCTGACTTTGCAACCACAACACCTTGCCTTTGCACGGCTTCAGGTAATAGTGGCGTTGCAGTAGCTAACTTGTTTTGTACTTGAACCTGAGCAATATCAGGGTCGGTTTCAGCGCTAAACGACAGTGTGAGCGTTGCTGAACCGCTAGACTCTGACGTTGACGACATGTATAACAAGCCATCTAAGCCTTTCATTTTTTGCTCTATCACTTGTGTAACAGTATCTTCGAGCGTACGCGCCGATGCACCTGGGTAGTTAGCCGTAATACTTATTGCTGGCGGCGCTATAGACGGATACTGCGCAATAGGTAAACTTTTAATTGCTAATATACCTGCTAGCATCACTACTATGGCAAGTACCCAAGCAAATATAGGTCTATCGATAAAAAATCGTGACATGTAAATTCTCCGTTATTGCGCTTTAGCAGTTTGAACTTCAGATGGGCTAACTGGTGCGCCTGGGCGAATTTTTTGTAGCCCTTCTACAATCAGTTTATCGCCTTCCATTACGCCATCGGTTACAAGCCAATTAGATCCAATGGTGCGGTCTGTTTTCAAAACGCGGCTCTCTACAGTATTGTTTTTGCTAACAACCATTGCGGTAGGTTCACCTTTCGAGTTTCGACTAACACCGCGCTGTGGAACTAAAATAGCATCGTTTTTAACACCTTCAACAATTGAGGCGCGAGCATACATCCCTGGAAGTAGTAACTTTTCAGGGTTAGGAAATTTAGCGCGTAATGTAACCGAGCCTGTACTTGGGTCAACTGTCACCTCAGAAAACTGTAAAGTGCCTTTATGAGAATATAAAGAGCCATCTTCCATAGTGAGTTCAACATCGGTTTGACTGGTTGAATCCACACTTAGGTCGCCCGAACCAATCGCTTTTTTAAGCTTAGTTAATTCGCTACTCGACTGCGTTAAATCAATATAGATAGGATCAAGTTGTGTAACTGTTGCCAAAGAAGTGGCTTGGTTGGCACTTACTAACGCACCTACGGTGACATTCGATTTACTAATTTGCCCACTAATAGGCGAAGAGACATGACTGTATTCTAAATTAATTTTTGAGGTTTGCAGCTGCGCTTGAGCAGTAAGGAGTTCTGCTTTTGCTTGCTTGTAGGCTGCATCAGCCTCGTCGTAATCTTGCTGGCTAACCGCTTTAATTTTTAATAATTCACTATAACGAGACGATTTAGCTTTACTGCTTGCAATGCTTGCTTCAGCGCGGGCAACAGCAGCTTCACTTGCCGCTAAGTTAGCCTCAAATGTAGCAGGGTTAATTTGATAAAGCGCTTGGCCTTTTTCTACTTGAGACCCTTCGGTAAATAAACGTGATTGCACAATACCGCTTACTTGCGGGCGTATTTCTGCAATTTGAAATGCACTAATACGTCCAGGCAACTCTTGCCTTAAAGTTAGCGATTGTTTTTTAAGCGTAATAACCCCTACCGGCACAGCTTTAGGAGCAGCTGCCTGCGACTGCTCTGTCACTTGGTCACAACCAGTCAACGCAACTGAACCTATGAGAATTGAAAATACAAATAAAGCGGTGCTAGAACGCTGCATGTTAAATACCTTTAATTTAGAATGAACGATCATTCTAAATTAAATTTTAGTGAGAATACATCTTAATAAGCCGATCTTTACACAAAATTACACTCAACTATGCGGCCTCATACTTAATCACCAAGTAATGTTAATAAGGCTTTTATAATAAACATTTACACCTACAAGCTAACTATAATGCTCAGCGCACTGTATTTTTTAAAAATAGAAAAGTGCTTACGCAAAAACCTACTTTGTTTAAATTAAAGCCTAGAAGTACATAGTGAAGAGATTTTAATATTATATTTCAGTTAATTAGAGGTATGAGTCATTTAGCCAGATACCCATTAGGCCATAGCCAAATACAATTGTTATAACGAACAAATTTATAAACTTTCATTAACAAAAAAGCCAAGGCGAACTTGGCTTTTTTATTCATGACGTGGTTAAGCGTTTATAAAGAGATAAGGATGGCAAGCTTTAAACTAATCTAGATACAAGCAATTGCTCTACACGAATACCTTCAACATCAACCACTTCAAATTTAAAGCCCGCATAACTTATATGCTCAGCACGCTTAGGTATACGTTTCATGGTGTAAATTAAAAAGCCTGCCACCGTCTCAAAATGTATTTGCTCTGGGAACTCCTCTATATCAAGCACTTTAGCTAAATCGGTAATTGGCGTCAGTCCGTCAACTAACCACGAGCTTTTATCTCGCTCGATTATTAGTTCATCCCCTTGGTGAGTTATTAAATCTCCCATAAAGCCTTTCATTAAATCTTTTACAGTAACAATACCAACAAGCAGCGCGTATTCGTTTACTACAATAGCAAATGGTTTAGCGGCGCTTTTAAATGCATTTAATGCCTCTGACAAACTTAATGTTTCTGGTAAGTAAAATACGTCAGTATCAACTAATTCGTCATTGATATTAGCGGCTTCACCTTTAAGTACTTGGCGTAAAATATCTTTTGATTCAACAGAGCCATGTAATTTGTCTAAGTTACCCGACACAACTAAAAAATGATTGTGCGGGTGATCAATAATTTTGGTCGCAATGTCATTACTGCTTTCGTTTAAATCGAAATACACAATTTGGTCACGCGGGGTCATTACGCTTGATAAAAAGCGAGCTTCTAAATCAAACACATTACCTATTAAGTCATACTCTTGCTTTTGCAAACTACCATACTCAGCGCCAGCTTCCATCATGGCAACAATGTCTTCTGTGGTTACATTATCTTCACGCTCTGCGGGAACTTTAAACAGTCGCAGTACAAAGTTAGTCACGCCATTAAAAAACATCACTAAAGGCGTTAATGCAAATGTAACCCAACGCATTATGTTAACGACCTTAACAGCAACAGCTTCTGGCATGATCATCGCTAATCGCTTTGGCATTAAATCGGCGAATAAAATAAATAACGAGGTAATAGTAAAAAATGAGAATAAAAAGCTAATTTTCTCTACATATGCACCCTGATAAAATAAAACCAATACTTTTTCAACGTATGGCGATAATGCTTGTTCACCTACAATGCCACCTAATATAGCGATAGCATTAAGTGCTATTTGTATCATGGCGAAGAACGCGCCCGGATTTTCTTGCAATTTTAATACTGCAGCTGCATTTAAACTGCCTTCGTCTGCCATTACGCGAAGTTTTATTTTTCGTGACGCTGCAATTGCTATTTCCGACATAGCAAACAACGCACTGATCAAGATCAAAAGACTAATCCCGATTAAATCACCCATTTAACGCTCCAAAAAGTTAGCGCTTTTTATATAAAAAGCAGCTGATTATAGTCGCTTTTTTAATCGCAGCAATTGATATTTTCACTTTGTGTTTAAGTTTTTATTATTCAGCTAGTTAAATGATTTTAAGCCACTAATTAAGAGAGGAGGTTTGTCTAAATGCAAACTGTAACTGTGTAATTAACGACTCATCCATATTTATGTTACACGCAAAATATAATGGAGATTGAGCCGTATTTAAATCTAGCACTGGCTCGAGTAAATTTAACTTTGGTGATGTTTTGAGACGGTAATTAAATTGTTTTTTACTCAGAATGACAAAATCAAGAATGTCACGGCGTGCACTAATTAACTTATCTATTTTATCTAAGTTATCAATCAGCAACAGATGCCGGGTTTCGTTAAAACCGCGTTCAAGTAAATAATGATGGCTAAAGTTATCTCTTAATACTGCTATTTTATAGCGCTTGGCATCATGTAAAGTCTTTAACTTTATGCCTCGAGATTTCAGCCCATAAATCGCTGACTCAAACTCTTCAAGTTCAGCTATCCACACAAAGTTATTTTCTCTTGGTGGCAAACGAACAATTGAGAAAATACAGGTGTTTTTATCTCGAAGGGCTGCGTTATAAGACACACTCCAATTGTTAGCCGACATAGTGTAACTAATACCAGCAGCAT
>NZ_NTLW01000065.1:0-5742 GCF_002632075.1 Pseudoalteromonas sp. ESRF-bin5
TTTTCTAGGCAGCGCCTAGAAATGTGGTGGCGAAAAAACAATATTCACGGAAAAATTTATGCACAAGTGGCGGGGCATGAGGCAATGGTGTCTATGGTTAGCCTAGGATTTGGTGTAGCAATGGTTCCTAAAATAGTATTAGATAACAGCCCACTAAAAGATAAAGTACAGATACTCACACCAAAAATGCAAGCCCCTGAAGGCTTTGACATTGGCTTAGCCGTTTTAAGAAAAGAGCTCAACGACCCCGCTATTAGTGCTTTGTGGAATATTGCACAAACTTTAGACGCAAAAGCGATTTAGATTTTTTTACCGTTAAATAAGTTCATAAAATAGTATTATTATGGCTTGCGTAAAGGTTTACTATTACTTAACATTGAATGCTAATAATAAAAATGACGCTTGAGAGTTCTTTATGAATAATGCTGTATCACTTTCTCATTCCGCTCAGTATTTAAAAAAAGCAGTACCCATGATGGTGAAGTACCGTATGCCGGTAACACCTATTAATTATGCTATTTGGTATTGCTATTTTCAGGGTAATAAACCGTCTTTAAACATTGAATTAGATCAAGTTATTTCAGAGCACCAAACATGCACTCAAAGTAAAGCAAAAGAAATATTTGATAAGCATCTTAGTGATGAAGATTTAGCTCTTTTTCAGGAAATGTCGGATAAATTTCATAATACGGTTGAAAATATCCAGCAAGATATAAGTATCACACTTGGTCATTCTAAAAGTTTCAGTACTTCACTGATTGACTCGCAGAACGAAATAAACAGCCTGATAGATACTAACTCTTTTAACGATATTCTTGGTTGTGTTGAGCGTTTGACTGATGAGTCAATTGCAATGCAAGACTCTGCTCGTGAATTTCAAACAAAGCTATCGGTTGCATATAATGAAATTAAAGACTTAAAAGAAGCGCTTAATCTTTCTAAAGAAGCTGCCGACACAGACCCATTAACAGGTTTTTATAACAGAGGTAAATTTGACTCTGATATTAATGACTTTTGCCGTGAGTACTCAGAGCAAACGACAGAAAGCTCCCTTGCTGCACTGATTATGTTTGATATTGATCACTTTAAGCGATTTAACGATGACTTTGGCCATCAAAAAGGCGATGAAGTTATTAAGCTAGTGGCAAAAAAAGTAAAAGAAAACTTAACCGACAAAGCAAAAGTGTATCGCTACGGCGGAGAAGAGTTTTGTATTACTGCTTATTTTGAAACCATAAATGATTTAGTTGCTTTTGCTGAGTGTATAAGGCAAGAAATTGCGAAATTAGCTATTCGTAAAAAACAAGATGTAAACAACAAGCGTGCAATATCAGCAAGCTTTGGTTTAGCTATGCTACGACCGTTCACAAAAAGCTCAGTGCTGGTTGAGCGTGCCGATAGAGCACTTTATATTGCTAAGACACATGGACGCAACCGAGTAGAAATAGCCCCTGATATCTAATTATTATAAGGGGTTTAAACTTTTATTTTGTGTATAAAAAGTGTGAATGATTGTAATCAGCTACAGATAGTTTTAGGTAACCTTGTTACTATCCGTAAATAAATAATTTTATGTTCTGATTTACGCTGATGCGGTTTAATTTCTTTCTATTTACCATTCTTTGTTTAAATTTTTTGCTCACTTGTTTTACGTTAAGTGCCAAGCCAGATACGTATTCGGATCAAGAGTTCTCAGAGCAGCATGTTCAATCTCATCAGCTAATTTTTAGTATTAACGCAGGGGTCGGTGTGATCACTAATCCTGTGCGTGGTGGTGATAATGTTCCTTTAGTCGTTATTCCTCAAATAGCGTTTTATGCTGAAGATTGGTTTTTTGATAATGGTCGTTTAGGCTATTCTTTACTACAAACTTCTAAACATCAATTAAACATTGTTAGCGAGCTTAATACTGAGTCTCGTTTTTTTATAGATTGGCATCCAAGTAATGTGTTTACGCTGCAAAGCAGCAATGCAGATAGCCCATTTTATTTGCAAGCTGCAGAGGCCTCTTCAGTAAAAAATGTTAATTTAAATGACCTACATAAACGCCACTTAGCCTTAGACACAGGGCTTGCTTATCATTATGTGAATGATCACCATGTGTTTTCTGTTCAATTACTGCATGATGTGACAAATGTTTATAACGGTGTTCGCGGCGCATTACAGTGGCAATACCATACCCAACTTGGGCCCGTAAATATTAAACCATCGTTTGGTTTAAATTATAAATCTGCGGAACTAAATACCTATTATTATGGCCTTAAAGACGGCGAAACTTTATTGGGCCATGTTGAAGTTGCCAGCAGTTGGCAACCTTATGCAAAAATTGATGGGCGATTACCCTTAAGAGATGAGTATTCTGTTCGTTTCCATTTAGCTTATTATGACTACTCGGCTATTAATGATAGTCCGCTTTTAGAGCGTGACTATTCAATGACTGCATTTATAGGATTCGAACGCACTTTTTAATATGAAACATCTAATGGTCATTTTATTTTTAGCGCCACTACTTATGTCCTTTAGTAATGCGCAAGCTGCGTCGTTTACTGTGTCACCCAAAGTATGTGTCATTTCTCAGGTACAGGACTTTTGCGATCTTGATTTAAAGTTTGAATGGCAGGGCGATGTGGTGGGGGATGTTTGCATATATGAACAGAGTAAAAAGATACATTGCTGGCAACAGCAGCGCGCAGGAGAGTTTAATTATAAAGCGCGTGTTCAGGTCGAAACCATATACTCCTTAATCAATTCGAAATCTGGCGTGTTAATAGCTAAAGCACAGGTTGAAGTACAAAGTACTCATGTACAAAAAAGTAGGCGTCGGCTTCGTTCACCATGGAGCTTTTTTTAATTTAGGAGCAATCAATGCCAAAAATTCTACTTGTTGAAGATGATCTTGGTTTACAGCAACTCACAAAAGATTACCTTGAACATAATGGATTAGAAGTCGCAGTTTTAGAACGTGGTGATGAGGTGTTTGGTTATTTAGAAAATAATCACGCCGATTTAATGATCTTAGATGTTATGTTGCCGGGCAAAGATGGATTTAGCGTGTGTCGTCAAGTGCGTGATAAGTTTTCTTTACCAATTTTAATGTTAACCGCTAAAAGCGAAGATTTTGACCAAGTATTGGGTTTAGAACTTGGCGCAGATGATTATGTTATTAAACCAGCTGAGCCTCGTGTGTTACTCGCAAGAGTCAATGCGCTATTACGCCGTGGTCAAACAGTGACAAAAACGAGTGAAGAATTACAGTTTGGTGATTTAATCATTGATAAGACCAGCCGTATAGTGCAACTATCTGACAAAGAGATAGTGTTAACGTCGCATGAGTTTGAGTTACTTTGGTTGTTAGCCTCAAACGCTGGCCAAGTGCTTAGTAGAGAGCATGTACATCAACATATGATTGGTCGCCAATATGACGGGCTCGATCGCACCGTTGATGTTCGAGTGTCTCGTATCCGTAAAAAGCTGGGTGATAATAGCGACAAGCCATTTCGTATAAAAACAGTATGGGGTCAAGGCTACTT
Organism: Pseudoalteromonas sp. ESRF-bin5; assembly: GCF_002632075.1. Lineage (NCBI taxonomy): Bacteria > Pseudomonadati > Pseudomonadota > Gammaproteobacteria > Alteromonadales > Pseudoalteromonadaceae > Pseudoalteromonas > Pseudoalteromonas sp. ESRF-bin5. Next base: position 3,531 of record NZ_NTLW01000065.1, read on the forward strand.
ATTTGTTTCCGATGCGTGGGATCTATAAATACAAGGTTAATAGGCATTAATGGGAAAGCTGTTTGCAAGTTTATATATTTATATTGTGGTTTCATTGTTTGTTGTTAGCGGTGTTATAGAACAATTATGGCCATATGATGAATCGCAACAGCACGTTTTTCTTGATGACGAATTTGGGCAGTCGCTTTGGCTGCTTTCACAAACACCCAATGGATTAGCAAAATTAAAGGAGCACTACAAAAGCCTTGTTATTAATCGTACTGATTTAGCACTACCTCAAGAACAACTGGCTCAGTTAAATAGTCAGCACTATCTATATTTATATGACAAACAACAGCGAGTTGTTTGGTATATTACCCTCAATGACAATGAGCTTTTGCAGGTAGGGCCTATAGGATTAGATACCCCCGTAACGACCTCTGTATGGCCATACGTATTATTGCTCACTATTGTGGGGATTCCTGTAGGCTTATGGAGCTTTCTACTTTGGCGTGACTTCTCTAAATTGCGTAATGCATGTAAAGCCGTTGAAGGTGCTCAAGACTTTCAACTCTCTGATACTTCCAAGTCGTTTTTTTTACCAATTACTGAAACACTCAGTTTAATGCAACAACGCATCAGTTTTTTATTAAACGCTCAACAAGAGCTTACTTCGTCGGTTTCTCATGAATTTAGAACCCCCTTAGCTCGCTTAAAGTTTGCAACAGTAATGCTAGATGAACGTTTATCAGATGAAAAAAGTGAAGTTTATATTGCTAATATGAACAGCGATATTAATGAGCTTGAAAGTTTAGTTTCTGAGATGCTTGACTACGCAAAACTAGACTCTCAACAACCTAGCCTACAACCATACCCAACTGATTTGGTTGAGTTAATAAAAGTTAGCGTTGAAAAGCTTAATTTTGATAAGAAAATTAATTTGGATGAAGCATTACCAAGTAGTTTGATTTACCAATGTGATCCGCATTTTATGGCGCGCGCTTTTCAAAATTTAATTGGCAATGCAATTAAATACGCTAATAGCCAAGTTAAAATATCGCTTGTTACTCAGCATAACGAAGTACAGTTTGTAATTGAAGATGATGGCAGGGGCGTTGCTGAAATAGAGCGAGAAAACGTATTTAAGCCCTTTACGCGGCTTGATAAAAGTAGAGGCAAAAAAACAGGTGGATTTGGCCTTGGGTTAGCGATTGTTGCTAAAATTATTGCTTGGCATCAGGGAAGTTATCGTGTTGAACATTCGTCTTTAGGTGGAGCAAAGTTCATTATTAGCTTACCCATAGAGCAAAACTAAAAAATAAAAAAAGCGCCAAAAGGCGCTTTTTTTGTGGTTAAAACCAAAATCAACAAGTAGCAATTAAATAGACCGCCAATTTATAAAATAGTTTCGTAAAATTTTATTTTTTTTCTAGCAATGGCATAAGCATTTGCTCTAAGCCATTTAGTTTAACCTCGTACATCATAGCTAACTGACTGCCTAGTTTTGAATCTGGAAAACCTTGCTGCTTAAACCAAACTAAGTAAGGTTCGGGAAGTAATAGTAATGGACGACCTGAATATTTTCCAAATGGCATTTTAGTGTTTATGGCAATTTTTAATTGTTCCGGATCCATAGGTTTGCTTTTTGGTGTATCAATGGGGTTAGTGTAAGGTATTTTAGAGTAATAAAATAGGCTGTGACGGGCAAGAAACAGCCTATTGAGTGAGGGAGTAGGCCCTCTGATTTAAGAATTTTTGTTGGTGTAAAAAGCCCGACACAACTTTTGTTAGCTGGAGTCTAACTAGGTTGTATTTAACATGGGTTATATTTAACCAACGAAGACAGTTTACCTGTTTTTTGCAGACGTGGTGCATGCACTTGTAAAGGAATGTAAATACAATTGCTTTTTATTTATTTACTAATGAAAAAGAATTATTTTTGTGCCTTTACACATAGTAAATACTATTTTTCACCAAACAATTCTTGTTTTACATGTTCAGCAAAACCACTACCGGCTTCTAAGTAAAAGTTATACGTTGAGTGTACCCCCATACTTTCAAGCTCTTTTTGTTGATCTGGGTAGTTTGCAATTGCAGTAACTTGCCCTGTGTAACCTGACGCTTGAAGCTGCTCTAATGCAAAAATGTTCTGCATGTGTTTTGGCATTGCTAACATGACCATTTCAACGTGAGAGTGGTTTACACGTTGCCAAAAATCAGGGTCGGTAGCGTC
>NZ_NTLW01000036.1:0-8590 GCF_002632075.1 Pseudoalteromonas sp. ESRF-bin5
TCCATGGCATACACTTCGTTTAGATAAATAGGGATCCAGAAAACGAATAACCACCAGATTGGGTCAATCGCCGCAGAAGCTATAATTACACCCCAGCTTTGTTTACGTGAAAGCAACTCGCCAGTAGAAGGGTTATATTCTTCTTCGTCTTCGCCTGTTACATCGCCGTTGTCATCAACACGTCTTTGACCTGTTAAAATGTACTCGCGCTCTTCTTCGCTTATCCAAGGGTGAGAACCTGGTGGCGCTTTTACTAAAATTAACCATGGAACTAACCATAGAAAACCCAAGGCACCTACAAAAACAAACACCATTTGCCAGCTAAAATACACTGTTAAGTAAGCGATTAGAGGAATAGCGATAATGCCACCAATTGCAGCACCAGAGTTAAAAATACCCTGTGCAAGTGCGCGTTCTTTAGTTGGGAACCACTCAGCGTTTCCCTTGGCAGCGCCTGGCCAGTTACCGGCTTCAGCTACCCCTAAAATGGCACGAAAAATACTCAGGCTTAAAACACCTTGTGCAAATGCATGCGCAATGGTTGCCAACGACCACACACCAATTGATAAAACAAAACCAAAACGGGTGCCCACCCAGTCAAATATTTTACCAAAAATAGCTTGGCCAAATGCGTAGGCAAACACAAACACGATGGAAATATTTGCGTATATTTGTTTACGTTCTAATGCTGATTCATCAGGAAACATTTCTTCTACAATATCCGGCCAAAGCACACTAAGTGCTTGGCGGTCGATATAATTAATGATGGTTGCTAACGCGATTAACGCAATAACCCACCAGCGTAAGCCTTTAAGTTGCATAATTATTCCTCAAGAAAGTCTTCACGAGCTGGACTAAAAGTATCGATTAAAATACCACCTGTTGGGCATGTAGCGCCATGATCTGCAAACGGGGGAATAAAACAGCTGTCACCGGGTCTTAAAATTTCAGTGACTCCGTCAATGTTAAAGTGAAATTCACCTTCAACTACATAGGTTACTTGTGAGTGTCTATGAGCATGGTTATAACCAATTGCGCCTTTTTCAAACCAAATTTTAACGGCCATAAGCTCTTCGTTAAAACCTAACATTTGACGCTTTAAACCATTGCCTAAATCTTCAATTTCAGTTTTGTCACCAAATGAAAAATGTGCACTTTGCTTTTGCATCCTAATTACTCCTAATTATTCTTCAACGCATAAACGCCAAGTCGGTCGTTTAAGGTGAATGACTTATTTTTAAATGTGAATGTGTTGCTTGCTTTGCTGTGCGCTTTATTAATAGCGACTAAGTAGGCTTTGTTCTTAATGATTAAATGCACGAGCAATAAATTACCCTGCTCGATATAGTTGGCAGCTGACACACGGCTAACAGCCTCTAGGGTATATTCTTTACTAGGGTTATATTCACCGTGAGGCTCTAAGATAGATACAAACGTATGCTGTTTTTGATCTTCTACGCGACGAATAAAGCCATTTTCATTACGTAAATTAAAGTGTGGATCGTTTGCACCAATTTGAGTAAACAAGAATTCTTCATCGCCCGAAACTAAGCTTGTTTGCGTATAAAAACGTCCGTTATCATTAAGCCATGTCACCTTAGCAAGGCCAGTTTGAGGTGTTGCTTGTGCTTTAAGCCATAAATGCTGGTAACCATTATTACTGCCTAATGCAGATAGCTGTGATGCATTCGCTTTTAAGTCAAAACTTGTGTCAATGAGCTGCCCTTTGTAGTGAAGGGGTAAATCAAATTGATGTTTAGTCTTAGCATTGGCATTAAAAATATCTAATGTGATAGTGCTATCAAGCTCTGGTAAGTTTATTAATGCAAGGGTACGCTCTAGTTCTACGTTTTTGTAAGCCGAGCTAATTGAACCGTTTGCCACAGTACCAAACTCATTGGTAGTGAAGTAATTTAGTGTTGGGTGATTGTTGTTCCCCACTTTTACATTAGCATTGAAATGAGATGTTTCATCTACCACAACTGTATTGTGTGCAACGGTATGCTTGGCGTAGGTTTCATTTTCTGGAAGATAACGACCACCAAACTTAGCTTCAACGTTTAAAAAACGAGCCGCGCCATAGTCAGATACAATTTCGTTACCTCGATCATAAAATTGCCAAGTTAATTTATCAAAATGGCCATGGCCCAAACCTTGTGCCGCAGGTTTAAATAAAACAGCTTGCTCGCCACCTACTTGCGTTCTCATAACCACAAGCGCGCCTTGCTTACCATCATTACCATCACCAAACGCTACAGATCTAAACTCGTAAGGTGTTTGCATTTGATTGTCTAGCGCTTGAGCTACCTTTAAACCATCGCCAGATAAAATTGTCTGGTTTTGTTTTTTCGCAATATCTAAATAACCGGTGTTGTTTGTTAGCCCATAAGCTGCTGTAACGCCATGAACCAGCTCAATAGTGTCGATACCTTTACTTTTTATAGCGTCATTAATTGGGAAGAATAAACCGTTGTAGCTAAGTTGAATAGTGGTATCAATCGCTTTGAGTAGCACACCATCGCGGTATTCAAAAATATTACGTTGCGGCTCGTTATTCTCTATTGCTTTAGCAAACGTAACAAATGGCAATAATGCAAAACGCTGATAATACGGCCCTTCGTTGTAGTAGCCTTGTGGTGAAAACAGCATTTCTAATTGTTTAATAAAGCCACCTTTACCCGACTTGTCTAGGTCATATAGCGATTTTTCCACCCACTCAGGCTCGTCTAATACATATCCTGCCATACCTACACCAGCCGTGGCCCATGTACCATGATTGTGTACTTTATTAAACGTTGACGGTTGACCCTCTGATGTGAACAATGAAACAGGGCGTATTAAATCATCCTCTATTGTTTTAACCTGTGCTGCGCTTAATGAATCATGAATAAGGTCGTAAGCTTGTATAGTGTAAACAAGCCACATAGCTTCATTCAGGCTTTGCCAAAATAGCTTGCCAGGGTTTTGTGATTTAACTTTACGCTTTGGATGAACGTCAAGTGTTGGATAAAGAGCTGCGTATTCAAGCAGCATGTCGCGAACATAAGCAGCATATTTATCGTCTTCGCTTAATTGATAAATAATCCCCGCGTTGTACATTACCTGATAGTTCTTTTTATGGCGTTCGTGCGTATATCCGCCCCCACCATCTTTTGGTACTGGCACAGTGATAGGCTGCTTTATTTGATCATCTACTTGCGCTTTTAAATCGTTATACGCCGTTGCAAACTGCCCCTCACCCTTTATTGCTTGGCGCATGAGCTTTACATCGTCAATGGTGATTACAAGGTTTGGATGCGACCCAGCACTGGCTACTGATGACAGTAACAATGAAAATAAACCTAAAAAAGCGGCTTTTATGTGTGTTGTTCGTTTAAAAAAAATCATCAGTTTACTGCCCCTCATTTATCACGTTGTTATTTTCAAGAATTGCGGTATGCGGACCTTCAACTCTTAGTTCTTTTACACTTGGGGCGGGTGTTTCTTTAAATGTATTTTTTAATACTTTTGTGATTGGCTCGCCAACAGTCTGCTCCACGACTATGGGTGCAGAATTAGTGAACTCGTTATTTTCAATATTAGTAACCTGCACACCATGAACATAAATACTGGCTTTTTCTTTATTGCGTTTACCAAGGCCAACATTGTTAAGCGTATTATTTTTCATCTCAAAATGAGGGCCAAATGTACTCTCGTCAGACCCGCCTCGGTAGAGTTTTACTAAACTGCCTTTTACATTTTTAAAGCTATTGCCGGTAACCGTCACGTACTCTGCGTTGTAAACACCTAAGTCTTCGATTTCTGTATTTAGGCGTAATACATCGCCCGTAATTTCATTAAATGTATTATTATTTAATACAATGGTATCGGCCATAGCCCCTTTACCAGTGACGAAAAAATGAAATGAATGATTAATATCTAATGCATTGATTGCTGTATTTGTCATTTCAAAGCGGTAATTTTCTATCATTCCCCACTTTTGTGTGCGAACCACACTGTTACCAATGGCGTCAGGCGCGTTCTCACCTGAAATTGATAAACCATGGATTTTTAAGCTGCCGCCATCATGAATTTCAAATAAGGTAGAACGTTGAAAGGTAAGCTTCGATTGGCCTTCTTTCTTTGCCTTTATGGTGAGTGTTTTGTTTATTTTTACTAATTTAGAAATATCGTATTGACCAGGTGCCAATACCAATACATCACCTGTATTAGCATTTTCAATAGCATTTAATAAAGCATCTGCACCCGCTTTAACATTGATTGTTTTGCCCGAGTCAAATGCTGTTAATGCAGGTGTTTTAGGATACCAACTTACACCTACTTCTTCTTTTTGTAATACTTTTAAGTTGCGTCTAACGCCTACATTTAACTTTTTAGATACTGGGTAAAATAATCCATTTTTGGCTTTTTTTAGCTTTATATCTTGCTTTTCTACACCATAAGCTAGCTCATCTAACACGTTGGTATTGGCAGCATTATTACTAAGGACTAAACCAGTCACGTCGTCAAATGTTGTAAACGGCTGATTACCACTTTGATTTACAATCAAATTGTTGCTCATTGTGCTGTTTATTGGGACTGCACTGCGTTCAGCATCGCTTCCTGCTGCGAGCTGTATGTGACGTACATTTACGAATGTATTATTTTCGATTGTGGCGTTTTCTACCTGATGGTAGCGATTAATTGATGAATTAGGTACGCCATTCATCACAGTGAAACCACTCCCGAAGCGGTAGCCAGTTAACCCTTCTAGGTAGTTATTTTTAACAATTTGGTCTTTGTTGATTACGCGAATACCGCCAGTATGATCAACACCATTACCAATAAATACGTTTTCTTCTATTAGATTACCATTGCCATGGCGTAGCGTTAGTGTGCCTCGAGCTTCATAAAACACATTATTTTTAAGGGTATTTTTACCTGACTTAACAGATATTATTTCAACTTCACCATTAGTGCGCTCAAAGTAGTTGTTTTCAACCAAGGTATACGAGTCAGTTAAAGAATAATGACTTGTACCTATTCGTAGTGTTTCGCCACCATTAGATCCAAATGTAGGACGGTAGCCAAAATAATTATTGTCAATTTTGTGATGATTTTGTTGGCTTTGAGGAGTATTTAATCGAACAGCGACTGTCACACCTTTATTTCTTTTTCCCACTAGGTGACTGTGGTCAAATCTATTGTGTTGGCCGTATAGCGCTACCCAGTAATCTGACTCTCGCTTATCTGGATTATTATAATTGTCGATCACAACGTTGGTAACACGAGAGTGGTAAGCTAACTCTTTTTTATTTCGACGAAACTCAATTACTGCTGAACTGGGTGTATAGCCATCTTTAAAAACTAAACCCGACACTTCAAGATATTGACCCGCAAGACGAAGATTAGATTGGCCTGATAAAATAACGCTGCCATGTGTTTCAGCTGTTAACGTAATAGGTGCATTTTTTTTACCCTGGCCCTGTAATAAAATTTCAAAATCAGACCAAGTTCCATTTTTAAGAATAACTTTATCGCCTGCAAGTAGGTTTGCTGCAATATCGTTGAAAGCCTGTTGGTCCTCTACAAAATAATCTTTGGCCGCTATGTGTGTTGATAGGCAACCGATGAGAACTAGACTAAGCTTTATTGTATTAATCAAACGCATAGTTAACTCTTTTTCGTTGTGACTAAGTAAATGCGCTATCAGGGTTAAATAGACTGACAATACATAAAGACTTAAGTCAATTGGTGTCATGTGTGTTGAAGCGCTTTAAGTCATAAGCTTAAAGCGCTTTAAAGCTAGAAAAGAATTACTTTTCTAGTTTTTTGAAGTAATCAAATATCTCTGGCACGTTGCCTTGACCCATACCTGCGTCAAATGCAGCTTGTAAGTTAGCAGACGAACCTTCAGCAATTTTTGATTGAGTGCCTAAATCTTCAACCATTTGTAAAAAATAGCCTAAGTCTTTATTTGCATTGGCGATAGAAAAACCTAAGTCGCTTACATTATCAACCGCGTAGTTTTTACAAAAATGCATAAACGGAGAATTTGACGGACCAGTAGACATTATGTCGAACAATTGCTGACGGTCTACACCTGCAAGCTCTGCAACAGCAAACGCTTGTGACATAGCACATACAGTCGTCATTCCCATAAAGTTATTGATTAACTTAGTTGTGTGGCCAGCGCCTAAATCACCTAAGTGAAAAACGTTCTCGCCTTGGTCTTCTAATACAGATTTCACTTTATTAAAGGTCGCCATATCGCCAGACGCCATAATATTTAATAAACCATCTTTGGCATGTGCAGGTGTACGACCTAATGGCGCGTCAATCATACCAGCACCCTTAGCAGCTAAGTCAGCACCAATTTTTTTAGTTGAAGATGGTATCGATGTACCGAAGTCCACAAGCACTGCGCCTTCTTTGATCCCAGCTAAAATACCATCATCTGCGTAAACAATTTTTTCAACTACAGCTGAAGTTGTTAGACAAAGCATTACAATATCTGCACCTGAAGCAAGTTCTTTCGCCGTGCTTGCTGTTTTTGCGCCTCGAGCAACACATGCAGCAACTGCATCTTTGCTTAAATCCATAACAATCAGCTCATAGCCTTTGTTTTGTAAATTTTCGGCCATATTGCCGCCCATAAGGCCTAGACCGATGAAACCGATTACAGGTTTTGACATGAAAAACTCCTAGATATGATGGCGCAAACTTTTATGATAATGAGTAATGATTTACCCCATAAAATAGGTACGCTCTGTCTTTTATTTAATTCAGTAGAGCCACTTTATTAAGTTAAATAAATAAGTTTTCCGTGCTTAGTGTAAGTAAAAATGTTGAGCCAAATTTTTATTGGTTTTTGCATTTTTAGTTCTTATTTAAGTTCAAAAATTTAGTGTAACTCTAGTTAATTGCTATCCCATTTAGTAACAACGTTAACGAGGTTACCAATTGGTATGCACAAACATTATGACCAAATGCATTTATTGTCAACCAATAAGTTGCTTTTTGTAAATTAGCCAGTTACAACCAAATGCTAATGGAAATAAAAATACCCAACAATTACAACAAGATAAAAACTAAAACCTAACTCTTCGTGTAAAAGCATTGTTAAATAATATTAAAATAAACTTTCAGTGACAGGTTGACCAATAAGCGTAAAAATTGGCTAACCAGTCGTATTTTTATTTAAAATTGGTAATTAATTTAAGTTGTTAACTCACATATAAATAATAAATTTTTTATTTATTCATACTTAAATACTAAATGGACGTTTTATTGGTTGTAATAAACATGTGCTGCCCTTATATAATCTCAAACTAACAAAGCAATACGCCTTCTATAAAAAACGTATTTCAAAACGTCTGAATGAAAGGCCGACTACATTCCAATAAAGTTTAAGGTTACTTAAATGCGCTTATTACACACTATGCTTCGCGTTACAGATTTAGAAAAATCCATTGCGTTTTACACGCATGTTCTTGGTATGAAAGAGCTACGTCGCTCTGAAAACGAAGAGTACCGATACACATTGGCCTTTATAGGCTATGGCGACGAAAAAGATACAACCGTCCTTGAGCTAACATACAACTGGGATCAAAGTAGTTACAGCTTAGGAGACGCCTACGGGCACATCGCCATTGAATTTGAAGACATATATAAAGCGTGCGATGACATAAAAGCGGCAGGTGGAAATATAAGTCGAGAACCCGGCCCAGTTAAAGGTGGGACAACCCAAATTGCATTCGTTAAAGACCCTGATGGGTATGCAATTGAGCTTATTCAGAAAAAATCATAAATAATAATGTGTAATATTTTACCCAAAAAAAAGGTGCCCTGGGCACCTTTATCGTAATTGACTATCTTTACTACCACGGCGATTAAACGCCTTAGAATTACTTGGTAGCCCTTCTAATTCCGCTTGGCATGAAATGCAGTAGCGCACACCTGGTAACGCTAGCCTTCTTGCTTGTGGTATTGCTTCGTCACACTCATCGCAAATCTCAGCACTAGCTCCAGTGATTAAGTTTCTTCTTGCATATTGTACTGCATCGTTAACACTTGCATCTATTTGCTCTTGAATTGCGCCATCTCGCGCCCATCCACTTGCCATAAATCCTCCTCTTTTTCTGGAAGTTTTATATAGGTTAACAAGTAAAATATTTATAAGCCCTGAATGGATCATACAGGTTATGTTTGTTGAGTCTGCTTAAATCTAGGACATAATTGAGTGGATATTTTAGATTGTGATTAAAATGAAAATAAACTTGGAAAATAAATTGAGGTATGAATAAAAATAGTTGGTGAGGTATATTTAAATCTTAACAACACTACCCTACTTTATGAAAGTAAGTGGCGTCCCCAAGGGGATTCGAACCCCTGTTACCGCCGTGAAAGGGCGGTGTCCTAGGCCTCTAGACGATGGGGACACATAAATGTGTCACTAGGACAACTGAATGGTTTGACTCGTTTCAGGCGAGCTTTCTTAATAACACTACACTAACTATTAAAGTAGTAAGTGGCGTCCCCAAGGGGATTCGAACCCCTGTTACCGCCGTGAAAGGGCGGTGTCCTAGGCCTCTAGACGATGGGGACACAT
>NZ_NTLW01000266.1:0-5869 GCF_002632075.1 Pseudoalteromonas sp. ESRF-bin5
GATAATCCGTCTGACTTACCCGCAGTAAATGACATTGTAGAAATTCGTGAGCCGATTGTTGAGGCAAATATATTAGTACCGCAAGAGTACTTAGGTAATGTAATTACCCTATGTATTGAAAAGCGCGGTAGCCAAACCAAAATGACTTATCACGGTAAGCAAGTTGCAGTAACGTATGAGTTACCAATGGCTGAAGTGGTAATGGATTTCTTCGATAAGCTTAAATCTACAAGCCGTGGTTTTGCATCGCTAGATTATAATTTTAAGCACTTTCAAACCTCAGACATGGTGCGCGTTGATATTTTAATTAATGGTGAACGTGTTGATGCGCTTGCAATTATTGCTCACAGAGACAGTGCGCAATCGCGTGGTCGTCAGCTTGCTGATGCGCTTAAAGAGCTTATTCCGCGCCAAATGTTTGATATTGCAATTCAAGCAGCGATTGGCCAGCATGTTATTGCGCGTACAACTGTAAAACAGCTACGTAAAAACGTAATTGCCAAATGTTACGGTGGTGATGTGAGTCGTAAGAAAAAGCTACTCAAAAAACAGAAAGATGGTAAAAAACGCATGAAACAAGTAGGTAATGTAGAAGTACCTCAAGAGGCGTTTTTAGCTATTTTGAAAGTTGGCAAATAACAACAAAGGATTATAAATGGCTGGTTACTTTTCAATTTTATTGGTGCTGTTAACCTTAGGCTCAGGCTTAATATGGTTAATAGACCACTTAATGTATGCACCAAAAAGGCAAGAGCGTTTAGCGTTAGCACAAACCTCTGCTGGCGCAAAGTTAGATGATGAAACAGCAGCATTAATTGCACCAGAGCCAGTATTAACTGAAACTGCAAAATCGATTTTTCCGATGATTGCTGCTATTACTATTTTCAGATCGTTTATCTTTGAACCTTTTCAAATTCCGTCAGGTTCAATGATGCCAACACTACTCGTGGGCGATTTTATTTTAGTACAAAAGTATTCATACGGTATAAAAGACCCTGTTTGGCGCACTCAATTAGTTGAGATGGACGAGCCAGAACGTGGTGATATTGTTGTTTTTAAGTTTCCTGGTAATGAAACAATTGACTACATCAAAAGAACAATAGGACTACCTGGCGATAAGGTTGTATACCGCGATAAGCACCTATACATTCAGCCAAAGTGTGCTGAAGGTGAAGTAAGCCGCAGTAACTTACAATGTGGTGAGTACAACAAAATTGACATGGAAGTGAAAGATAGAGGCGAGTTTATGCTAAAAGGCATGGAATCGGTTCGAATAAATGAATCGCTAACAGAAGATGGTCACGATATTTTAATTTACCCTGAGGTTCCAGAGAAAAAAGGTCGCTACTTTAGACAAGCTGGTACTCGCACCGATGAGTGGGTTGTACCCGCAGATCACTATTTTATGATGGGTGACAACCGCGATAATAGTGAAGATGGTCGATTTTGGGGATTTGTACCAAAAGAAAACTTGGTGGGGAAAGCTGTCTTTATATGGATGAGTTTTGAATTTGAGAATGGCCCTGATGATGTTTTACCAGGATGGGTTCCAACTGGTGTTCGCTTTGAACGCCTAGGTAATATTCAGTAACAATGAAAAAAAATGTAACAGAGTTATACAACAAAATCGGCTACGAGTTTTCTGATCAAGGTTTACTTGAACAGGCAATGACGCACCGCAGTCACAAAGGTCAGCATAACGAGCGCTTGGAGTTTTTAGGCGACTCAATTTTGAGCTTTGTTATTGCTAATGCACTTTATGCCAAATTCCCAAAAGCACGTGAAGGCGACTTAAGCCGCATGCGTTCAACACTGGTACGTGGTCAAACACTTGCTGAGTTTGGCGTTGAATTTGGTTTAGGTGATTACTTACGTTTAGGCCCAGGTGAGCTTAAAAGTGGTGGATTCCGTCGCGAATCAACGCTTGCCGATGCAGTAGAAGCCATCATTGGTGCTGCGTTCTTAGATTCAGGTATTGAGCGTTGCAGCGAGCTTATTTTATCGTGGTACGAATCACGCTTAGATGCTATTTCACCAGGGCTTAATCAAAAAGATCCGAAGACCCTGCTGCAAGAGCATCTACAAGGTCGCAAACTTCCTTTACCAGGCTACACTGTGGTTGATACAAAGGGCCAAGCGCACAATCAAACATTCACGGTTGAATGTATTGTTGATGGAATGGATAGCATAATTTCTGTTGGTAGCTCACGCCGTAAGGCCGAACAAAAAGCTGCTGAAAAAGCATTGAAGATAATTAAAAATGAATCTTGATACCCTAATACAACCTCATGAAGGCGATGTTGATACATTTTGTGGCATGATTGCCATTGTAGGACGTCCTAACGTAGGTAAATCGACTTTACTCAATGAGATTATTGAGCAAAAAGTCAGTATTACTTCACGTAAGCCGCAAACAACGCGCCACCGTATTATGGGTATTCATACAGAAGGTAAACATCAAGCCGTTTATGTTGATACGCCGGGACTTCACATAGAAGAAAAGCGCGCAATTAACCGTTTAATGAATCGTGCTGCGTCTAGTTCAATTGGTGACGTAGAACTGATTATTTTTGTGGTTGAAGGAACACACTGGACTGCTGATGATGAAATGGTACTAAATAAAGTATCACAAAGCGGTAAGCCCGTGATGTTGGTTATTAATAAAATTGACCAAGTGAAAGACCGTGATTTAGTGCTTCCGCACATGAAGTTATTAGGCGATAAGTTTGACTTTGTAAGCATTATGCCGGTTTCGGCTAAGCAAGGTAAAAATATTGACCTTATAAAAGACGAAGTAACCAAACGTCTTCCGCCATGTGAGTTTTACTTTCCAGATGACTACGTGACCGATCGTTCGATGCGCTTTATGGCTGCAGAGGTTATTCGTGAAAAGCTAATGCGCTTTATGGGTGAAGAATTACCTTACTCGGTTACTGTTGAAATAGAGCAGTTTAAGTGGCAAGAAAACGGTGTTTGGCATATCAATGGGTTAATTTTAGTTGAACGTGAAACACAAAAGCGCATGGTTATTGGTAACAAAGGCGAAAAGCTAAAAGTAATTGGCCGTGAAGCCCGTAAAGATCTTGAAGAAATGCTCGATAACAAAGTATTTTTAGAGCTTTGGGTAAAAGTTAAATCTGGTTGGGCTGATGACGAACGCGCACTTAGAAGCCTAGGCTATGGTGAAGACTAAAATAGTAAGTAACCTACTTTATGGATAGTGACTTCTATACCGCATATTTATTACACCGACGTCCTTATAGTGACTCACAAGTAATGCTCGATATGCTAGTAGAAGGCGTTGGCCAGCTTAGAATGATCGCACGAATTAGTGGCCGCCAGGCCACTAAACACAAAGCGCAATTACAACCCTTTCAACCTCTACTTGTTCACTATAGTGGTAAGTACGATTTAAAATACATTAATAAATTTGAGCTGCACGGCGCACCGCTTTTTCTATCTGGTGACGAGCTTTATTGTGGGTTTTATTTAAACGAGTTAACAAACAGAATAGTGCCTGTTAATGAGCCTATTGAACAAGCTTATGAGCTTTATAAATCTCATTTAGAAAACTTAAACCGTGGCACCAATTTGCAATCTGTTTTGCGTTCGTACGAATTTCAATTACTAGAATTACTGGGTTACGGTGTTGATTTCAGTTTTGATACCAACGGTGAGCCAATAGATGAAGCGCTTACGTATAGTTATTTCTCTGAACTTGGGTTTGTTATCCAAGAAGATACTCGCTCAGGTTTTAGCGGTGAACAGCTTCAAGCAATAGCAAATCATGACTTTAGCCGAAAAGATGTGTTATATATGGCAAAACAGTTAAGTCGCTATTTACTAAAACCTTTGTTAGGTAATAAGCCATTAAAAAGTCGTGAGTTATTTACGGCCTCTCAATAAACGTAATTTTACAGGTAAAACAATGAAAGATATTCTTTTGGGTGTAAATGTTGATCACATTGCAACGCTTCGCCAAGCACGAGGAACAACGTATCCTGACCCAGCACATGCAGCAAGCGTTGCAGAGCACGCCGGTGCAGACGGCATTACCATTCATTTACGTGAAGACCGCCGCCACATTCAAGACCGTGACGTGTACGTAATGGCAAAAACCATTCAAACACGTATGAACCTCGAAACAGCAGTAACCGATGAAATGATTGCTATTGCTTTAGAGGTGAAGCCTGAATATGTTTGTTTAGTGCCGGAAAAACGAGAGGAATTGACCACTGAGGGCGGTTTAGATGTTGCAGGTAATATAGAAAAAATAAAAGCGGCAACTAAAACCCTTACTGATGCAGGTATCAAAGTCTCATTATTTATTGACGCGGATACTGCACAATTAGATGCTGCAAAAGCCTGTGGCGCACCTTATGTAGAAATACACACCGGTGCATACGCAGACGCTACAAACGATAGCGACTTAAGCAAAGAACTTGAACACATTCGTCAAGGAGTACAATACGCTGCAAGTTTAGGCTTAATTGTAAATGCAGGGCATGGTTTAAATTATCATAATGTAAAACCAATAGCGGCTATGCCAGAAATTTATGAGTTAAATATAGGCCACGCTATTATTGCGCGTGCCGCCATTGATGGCCTAGATAAAGCGGTGCGTGATATGAAGCGCCTAATGATTGAAGCGCGGATTTAACTTTAATTATAACTAGCTGTTTTAACTTAACTATCAAGTATGAGTGTTAAGGCATAATTGAAAGACGCGCTTAAAGCACGTCTTTTTTGTTTTTACTATCCATTTTTGCGTCAACCAATAGGTTTTCAAGCTCATCTTGTAGCTCAAAAAGTTCAGGTTCTATATTTTCGAGCACGCACTCATTTTTAAGTGAAGTCTCAATAGTTTCAGCTAACGATTTTAATTTCGGTACACCCGTGTAGCAACACGCACCATGAAATTTATGCACAATACTAAGTACTTGTTCGCAAGCTTCATCATCAATAGCTTTAGTCAGTAAATTAAGCGTTTCTGGTATGCTTAAAAGCAGCATATTAAGCATTTCAAGCGCCAATTCGTTTTTTCCGCCAGCGCGTTGTAATGCAAGGGGCCAATCTATTCGGCTACTCTCAAAAGGCGCTGGACTTTGTGGTATTTCATTTTTGCTTTTTTCACGATTTATTGGCGTTTGTGGGCTGTGGTCGCTAATAATTTGTTTAAGTGTATCTTCATCAATAGGCTTGGTTAAATATCCTTTAAAGCCATCTTTCAGTAGTTGTTCTTTTTCACTATGCAGGGCATGCGCAGTTACTGCAATTATAGGTGTGTCTTCATTAAGCGATGACTCTTGGATAAGTTTACACGCGGTTATGCCATCCATTATCGGCATTTGAATGTCCATAAAAATAACATCGTACTTATGGCTTTTACTTAAACTATAAGCTTGTGAACCATTATGAGCGGTATCAATTACTTCAACCTGTTCATCGAGCAATGTACATATAAGTTTTAAGTTAGCATCGTTATCATCAACAACCAGCACTTTAAGCGGTAATAATTTTTGCTCGCTCTGCTCTATATTATGAACAGGATGGTCGAGTCTATATGGTGCGGCAAGCACTTCACATAACTTACGATGATTCAGCGGCTTACTTAAGCAAGCATCTGCACCGCTGCCAATAAACGCCTCACGCATATTATGTGAAACGGTATTAAGCATTAAATATAAATAGTCGGTCGAGTCTCTTACTGTTTTTACATAGCCTTTTAATAGTTGCATGTGATCAACCGATGCCATGTGGCCAATTAAACAAATATCAAATTTGGTTTGGGTATTTTCTACGGCCGATAAAAAGCTGGCTTCGTTAAAGCATGGCGTTACATTTGCTTGCCACTCAGTCAATAAAGACA
>NZ_NTLW01000024.1:0-1777 GCF_002632075.1 Pseudoalteromonas sp. ESRF-bin5
TTCTTTATGTGTATCAAGACCGATAAAAAGTATGCTATGTTTATTCATGTTAGCCTCTGCTGTTTAGTTAATTGACAAACTAATTATGGCTCTGGCTTTGAATTAAGCTAACCCACGAAAAGCGGAGGCTAACACCGTGTGGGAGTCATTATGTCTATGTGGCCTAGGGTAGTTTGAGGAACCTTCAAAAAATGAAAATGGATATTACACCTGACAATTGGCCAGATCATTATTGGAATTACCTTGCTCAGCTAGAAGTTCATGCAATTGATAAAAATCACCACGCTTTAAAGCCTTGGGATGAACTTGCCGAAAAATGTATGAATCTAGCAATTAAAGCACCATTTTTAAAAGGTAAAGAAACTGGTATTAAATCTCTTAAATTGGCTGCCGCTTTTCTAAAAAGAGTAATGAGTGATTTCAGAGGGGTTTGGTTGTTTATTAATTGGGGTTATCCTTATCAAGCTGCGTGTGTCGCGTCTTCTCTTTATGAAAATGCTCTTGTAGTAAATTGTATTAGCGGCAGAGATGATTTAGCCGAAGAAATTCTTGCCGATGAAAATGGTGATGTTCCATGGAAACCTCAAAGGCTATCCAAGATGGCTGCACAAAGAGATTTATTTGGTGAAATAAAAAACAACCCCCCAAGTGACAAAGACTTTGAACAAGCTTGGAAGCTTTGTTATCACAACTATAAACTTTTGTGTAAAATGAAGCATCCTACTCTGCAACAAATAAAAGACGAAACAAGTCACGCTACGAACAAACAAGGCCAGTTTGCTGTAATCCCTCTGCCAGATACTAGAGAAAGTTCTGTGGGTCTAAAGCAAATGATAATGGTAATTGCCATATCAAAGTTGTTTTCTGCGGCTAAGTGCTTCGCTCAGTCATCTAACTGTTCCGATGACGATGAGTTTCATCAAGAGTTTTATAATTTTGCTGCTGAAGTATACTCAGACTTGAAAAATCATATAAGTACGAGCGGTATAGGTAGCATTCCGATTAAAGCAACAGGGTTTAAGTTTTAAGCACATCGCCACATAACAAAGTGCTTAAATGGCGGACACAAAAAGCTTGGCTGTGCTCGTTCCTCGCATAGTTTAGCCAAGCATTTTGTGCCGTTTAGCACGGCGTTAGGGTTCAATTTAATAAAATAGCTCATCTAAAAATTTAAGGAGTAAAATAGATGAAAAATAAACTAGTAATCGCGTCAGCACTTTCGTTCGGTATTACCTTAGCCAATCCAGTTTTTGCAAACAATGATCAAACTCTATTAAAGTCATTTCATGACTACGGAATTTCTCAGTGTGATAGTTTTATATTGGAAAATAGCAAGCTGGAAAGTAATTGGAATTACTTTATCAATAAGCATGCTGGCGGTATTGATGGACCTTCAACGGAAGTTACGATTACACAAATTTTTGGTTCTAAGGGTGATACTGTAAAAACTGAGGATACTTATATTCAAACAGCAAAGAAATGCTTTTTGAGACAAACGTGGACATTAACATTTCCTGGTTCATGCTCAGAAAATATTGATGGAAACTCTTGGTATGTGTCCACAAAAATGCCAAATAAAGATTATACAACCTATACAAATGCGGGAGGCATGGAGCTTCACGCAAAAGAAATGTCAATGGGTAATTTCAAAGCATGTGTACAAGAAGGCTCTAAGCGGATTAGCAGCTCGCATGGCTAAACCCTAACAAGAGACTATGGCGTCAATAGTTAATTATTAACTTTTGGCGCTTCCCACATTACACCGTCTCTTAGCATC
>NZ_NTLW01000027.1:0-2052 GCF_002632075.1 Pseudoalteromonas sp. ESRF-bin5
TTATCAATTTTGAGTCGCTAAATTAATTTAAAGGGATTTAAGTAATGCTTACATTGTTGGCTGTAACTACTGGCTTTTTTTTACTGGTAACTTTACTACCCATGTCATACAGCCAGCATTACTTGGTTAGAAGTTGCGATTTTGTTCGTTTGCAAGTGTTATATATTGCTGGTTTTATATTTGCTAGTTCACTATTTTTGTTATGGCTAAATAGTGATACGCACTATATTTATATTACGCTCGCATCTGTAATTATTATGGTTTTACAAGGTAAGTGGATCTTTCCTTATACTTGGCTTGCAAAAAAAGAAGTACAAAGCGCGAGCAAAAACAGCGAGCACAGTATAAGAATTATGTCGGCTAATGTGCTTATGTCAAACCACAATAGTGAGCAACTAATAGCGTTGGTGAATCAGCATAAACCTGACTTACTTATTACACTTGAAAGCGATAGCTGGTGGGAAGAAAAGCTATCTGTGCTTAAAAAAAACTACCCTCATTATATCGAATGCCCTAAAGACAATCGCTATGGCATGCACTTATACAGCAAATTTAAATTACTCGATGCGCAAATATGTGAGCTCATTGAAGATGATATTCCTTCAATTCATATTTTATTTGAAAACGACGAAGGCCTTGAAATGCAAGGGCACTTTATTCACCCAGCACCACCAAGCCCAACTGAAGAAGATTCATCGCGCCCACGCGACTCAGAACTAATAATGGTTGCCAAAGCAGTTAAAAACCCAACTCGTCCAACAATCGTAGCGGGTGATTTAAACGATGTAGCATGGTCGCGCAGTACGCGTTTATTTATGCAAATAAGTGGCTTTTTAGATCCCCGTAAAGGTCGCGGCTTTTATAATACATTCCACGCGGGTTACTTTTTTATGCGCTGGCCGCTCGACCACCTATTTCATAGCCAGGGTTTTAAGGTTAAGCGTATTGAGCGCTTAGCTAAATATGGCTCAGACCACTTTGCGCTGCTTACCGAGCTTTCTTATGAAAATGCCAGTCAGCAGTCATTAGAGGACAAACCCGACAAGTTAAAGCAAGAAGAAGTAGCAGAACTTACCATGAGCAAAGCCGATAAGCGAAAAGTCCCCAGGTTTGAAAAATAGTAATTGTTATTAGGTTGTGTAGGTCGAATAAGCGAAGCGCCAACGACTAAGCATTAACGTATGAATATCTAGCGCCTCGGCAGCGTCTTTTGACATGACATCGTCTCGTAAGCTTAGTTCGAATGCTTTAATTTTGAAGTTAACGGGGTAAAACGATGTCTTCCTAGATTGGGTATATCTGGGCATTTTAGCCTCCTCAAAGTAATGAGGAGGTGTCTACTAAAACGGGTGAGGAGTAATTACCCTTTTGAGTGCATTGTTATATTTTTATTGCGCCAAGTCTTCTTTTTTGGTTGAAACAGCCAATAGTGATATTGAAGCGGCATAAGTAGAAAAGAAAGCGATATACGCTACACACAAACCGACTAAGCCGAAAACATTGCTTTCAATTGATATGTCATAAATTAAATATGCTGATATTGGTAATGAGATAATTGAAAAAGCTTTACCGCGAGAAAGGATCACTAGCTTATTTTTAATATAAGGAATTGCAAGGATCAATACTGGAATCAATAATAGCCCAGCAAATAAGATATCGATTTTAACTTCTGAATTCATTTAATGCTCCAATTCGTTTGAAATATAACGCTTCATCAAGAAGCGGTCTAGGCTTGCTAAACTTATGTGACGAAGGAACTCGCTCAAGCCGTGACGAGTCTTTCTTCAGTGACTTATAGTTCGACCAAGCCACTTAATTTAAAAGTAACTGACTATTATATTAAGTGGAATATGCTTCTGTTGGTTACGAATATTGAATGACGAACATCCAATGTTTTTAACAAGACGTTCGAGCCAACAGAGCACCTCGATTTCAAAACGCATACTCAGGGATTGCCGACCAAGACTATCTATAAGACCTGCGAGAAACGAGATTTAAGCACATTCCGTCCTTAACTTTAACCGTAGGCGCTATAAAATGAAAGCATATAAC
>NZ_NTLW01000017.1:0-1021 GCF_002632075.1 Pseudoalteromonas sp. ESRF-bin5
GTAAGGTCTGCTCTGTTACTAGAAATAGTAATAACCAACGAATATCAGCAAGATAACCGACGACATTACTTGCTTCATCCTATGTATTAACTCGCTCTAATTCGAGCTAAAATAATTATGGCTTAAAAAGTTAGGCAAGGATCAGTGCGTTTAACTTGACAATGGGAGTCATACCAACGCCGCATTCACCGGTGGAGCATGCTGGCGAGGTTTTTTGCGTGTTTTTGCAAAAAACGCGACAGTATGCGGAATCCGGTGCAATGCATTGTTAGCTGCACACTGCTTGTTTAATGCACTTTACTCTAGGGTCAGTAAGAATTGGCCCTTTCAGTATTAAAATATGGGCATTTACATGCTCTCTGTATGAAGCATACTCTCCAACAACTTTATGAGGAATTTGCAGCGCTTCAATTATGTCAAAATTTTCGTTGTATATTACCGCTACCAATTCATCGAAATCATGTTCATTGTACTTTCGGATTGCGCTTAATTGACGCGAGTTATTTTTCGGGGTTACTCGCCGCCCTTTAATCTGGACACGAATACCACTTTTACTAATGCCATCATAGCCAGCTTTAGAATTAGCTTCTAAATCAAGATCAAGGGCTTTTGCGACAAGCCATTCAGTGTAGTCACCCAAAGGGTTATTTTGAGTTCGAACAACATCTCGGTTTATGAGCTCATTTGTTATTGATGCCTGTAGCTGCAACAATTCTTTTACTTCCATATCTTTGAGATGCACTCGAAACCTCTTTACAGCTAACAACTTTGTATCCGACATGTGTCGCTTTCTAAAACGACACATACCCAAATATTACAATCAATCTAATGTAGCCAGCTAATAAGCGTATGTAAACAAATAGTTATGTAGCATTTAAATATTCTAAATGTAGAAATACTCCAAAATGGTAGAGATCAGTAATATTAGACAGAAAAGTAATGTGCTAATAAACAGTGAGGAAATAAACAGTCACCTTCCTTTGTAACTATTCACTTTTAATTCAGTCGCGTTCACATACTC
>NZ_NTLW01000040.1:0-3047 GCF_002632075.1 Pseudoalteromonas sp. ESRF-bin5
TTTTAAACTCCTTACAGGCCCCAAACTCTTAAAGCTGCTGTATGAATTTCATTTAAAAGTAATAACCCTGCAATACTACCAAATAGCACCCACTTTTTAGATTTTTCAGCTTCCTTGAAGCGCCTGTAAGTAACGTAGCCAATAAAGGTTACTAGTACAATAACGGCTATTAATGATAATTGATTCTCTTGATTCAACTTAAAATTCCCCTCAATTATATGATGAGAGAAAAATGAAATAACCCAAAGCGTGAACAAAACAGTAAGGCCAATTACATAATTAATAATCTTAAATGTATTAATTGAAGTACCACAAACAGGACAAACATAATTTCGTTCCCTAGCGTTGGGTGTTTTAACCTTTGGGGCAATTGTTGAATTACATTTTTTACAAACTAACAGAGACATAAACTCGATTCTATTTAGGGCTTATAACAAGACTGTAGAGTAGCTCCAACAGCCAAATTCAATTAAAAAGGGTTCCTGTAATTAACTCTAAATGTTTTTAAAGCATTAGGTAATGCTATTTGGAACCCATAAAACAGGCTTTTTTTTAAAATGAGTAAGTCTGAAGCCTCAATTTTTAAATAAGGGGCGAAGGCATGAGTAGCATTATGGGCATGTTTGCGTCCTAGCGAACGAAGTGAGTGACTTAAATTTTTTGTTATGTGCCACCCGATACATCCTTACAAGTAGTAGCTCAATAAGCCATCTGAGCTTTCTATATTTAGGATATCCATAATTATCTCTAAATGGTCCCCAAAGTGTTCTTTCGCCTCAGTGTCTTGCATTTCCATGATTTCTAATTCTGGCAAAAACGTTTCCATGACCCAAAATTTTGATGGGTTCTGCAGAAGACCATTAATAAGAGTGTCTAAAATTGATTCTAGTGTTTTAGTTAATAGCTGTTTTTCGTTTGGAACACTTCCTGGCAGTTCAGCAAACAAATCACTACCCTTAAAGCTTTTTAACTCGGACAATGTGGATTGAGTTATGACCAAGGTCTGATCCTGAACTTCTAATAAAGGACTGTATTCCATATTATCCTCTTGGCACATAACACCCCAATAAGCGGTGCGCTTGCAGTGCAAATAAATCCGCAATAACTTCTCGCATTCGCTTGATTGGTTTGTTATACATCGTTTTTACCTTTATGTGATTCATACATAACTATCAGTAGCCCAGTAATAAGGGATAGAGGAATTGTGATTGCCATTGCATATAAAAAATTACCCATAGTAATGTTGCCTAATCCACCATCTCCCCAAACTTTAATTAACCCAATAAACATAATTGCGAACTGAATGAATACAGAGTTACGAATCACGGCGTCCCAAAATGGAGAGTTAACAAACATTTTTAACCTTTCCTCCGATACTCATAACGCTCGCCTAAGCAGCAAATTAGCAATGGGTTAAACTTATTGAGCGCAGCGACAATAACCCTTTGTTAATTGTCTGATGCGAGTTTACGAGCCTTGAGTCTCTTGTTAGAGGCACGGAGCTTCCGAGCTTAAAATTTCCGCATACCATTGCTCTTTGCTAAGGTGGATAATCGCTTCACACTCAATATCGTCTTTTCTATGTGAAGGAAAATTTTCCCAATAATTAATTCTTAATCCACCACCTGAAACAGCTATTCCACTGCGATTTATCAATATACTACTTACAAAATTACCATCTTCGAAGAAGTGGCTTGTAGCAAGAACGACACCTAGTTTTGAAAGTTTGCTTTGTATATTTTGAATCTTAACTTCTTGAGAAGGACTAGCTTCACAATTTTGCCTGATATACTTCATTGAACCTAATTCTACTCGCCTCAAACATTTATCATTTTTGAAAAGTTCGACAATTGAAGTAATTTCAGTTTCATTTTTTCTAAACCAGTTATCAACACCATCAATTTCCATATCGACACCTTCTGTTCCGCACCCGAACAGCATTATTGATAATAGAAGAATTGAAACTAATCGCATAATGCCTCTAACGCCCTGTTAATGGGTAAAATATAGTTGGCTAAAATTAAGCGACGAAGGAGCAAAAGCCAACTGTATTTTGTCCTTGTTAAACAGCTTGCTAGGTGTACTTATACGTTTTGTGTATATGGTTTTATACCAATTAAATCAGAAACACCTGAGCCCGCTTTAACAGCTTGTTATATTAGCAATTTAATGCCGAAACACGTATTTTTTTTGTGTTTTTAAACTCAATATTAAAATTCTTTACTGGTTGGCCTGAAACAATTAATTTATTTATTTGAAATTGAATATTTTCATAATGTTTTAAACGAAATACTATTAACAAATTATTAGTAACCCCTGAAGATTTAGGTAAGTCTTTTAGAGTTTTATAATCATGGCTTAACCAAATAGAGTCTTGCTTTTTATAAGAGTAATAAATTTCATGAGGTTCTATTATTTTACCATTTGAAATGAAAATAATATCTTTAGGTGATGCAGAGATAACGAATGGTATTTTACTTTTCGCTTCAAACCAAATCCAAGTTTTATCACCGTTATTTTGAACCGTTCTTGCTTGGGTTGTTAATTCAACCTGTTCTGAATTAATCATTAATTTTGAAGGTGTATTATCTCCGCAACTACCAGTAGATAATACGTCACCAATTGATGATTCAGGATGAAAATAGCTACCTGGGTATATTGAGCAACCTCCCAATATAACAATGAAAAATATGATTATAAAATTACGCATGAGTCCTTTGCTAATATAACGCCGCATTAAGCGGTGAGTAATAGTTTGCTAAAATGTGAAACGAAGTGGAACCGAGCAAACTGTTACGAATCCGACTTTAATGCCTTATAGTTCGACCAAGCCACTTAATTTAAAAGTAACTGACTATTATATTAAGTGGAATATGCTTCTGTTGGTTACGAATATTGAATGACGAACATCCAATGTTTTTAACAAGACGTTCGAGCCAACAGAGCACCTCGATTTCAAAACGCATACTCAGGGATTGCCGACCAAGACTATCTATAAGACCTGCGAGAAACGAGATTTAAGCACATTCCGTCCTTAACTTTAACCG
>NZ_NTLW01000106.1:0-3695 GCF_002632075.1 Pseudoalteromonas sp. ESRF-bin5
CATAATGTCTTTTAAGCCATTATGACCACCGTGTCCGCCCCCTTTTTTTAATTTGGCGACACCGGGCTCTAAATCCATCTCGTCATGTGCAACTAAGATATTTTCAACAGGGATTTTGAAAAAGTTGGCTAAACTACTGACCGCTTTACCACTTAAATTCATGTAAGTAGTGGGGATCAATAATTTGAATTCTTGGCCTTGGATTATCACTTTGCCAGTAAGGCCGTGATATTTAGGATCGTGTTTTAGCGTACAGTTGTAGCGTGCTGCGAGTTGCTCGATGAACCAAGCACCTGCATTGTGGCGTGTATTTGCGTATTCGGGGCCTGGATTAGCCAGGCCCACAAGCATTTGAATAGAATTCAAGGTGCGAGACCTTAAATATTATTCTGCAGCGTCTGAAGCTTCTTCGTCTTCAGCTGGAGCTGCTTTGTTTGCTTTGATTGTAACTACTGAAAGGTCATGGCCTTCGCCTTTACCTAATTCAACAGACGCAACGCCTGCAGGTAGTTGTAAATCAGAGATATGGATTGAATCACCAGCTACTAACTCAGAAACATTTACTTCAATGAATTCTGGTAATGCTTTTGGAAGACAAGAAATTTCAACATCAGTTAACTGGTGAACAACAGTTGCGCCAGCTTTAGTTACGATTTCTTCACCGATGAAGTGAAGAGGAACTTTAGTTGTTAATTTATGAGTTGCGTCTACACGTTGGAAATCAAGGTGAGTAAGCTTAGGCTTGAATGGGTGACGTTGAATATCTTTTAAGATAGCTTCAACTTTCTCGCCGCCTACATTAAGTGTAAGAATATGAGTGTAAAAACCTTCGTCTTCTTGTGCTTTGATCATATCTTTATGAGCAAAAGTAAGAGATAAAGCTTCTTTGTCAGCTCCGTAAAGGATTGCAGGAACTTTGTCTTCGCGACGTAGGCGGCGGCTCGCACCAGTACCAGTTTCTACGCGAAGTTCAGCGTCATATGTATAAGTTGTGTTAGACATGATGTCTCCAATTATTTAAAAGTTTAGGGCCTTTGCGACCAAGGTCCCTAGCCAAAAGGCGCGCTATCATACCACTGTGATTCAGTAAAATATACATAGCACACAAAAAAAGCGCCAAAAGGCGCTTTTGTTTTCAGCAAATACCTGAGATTAGTGCTCAAACATCGCTGAAATAGATTCTTCGTTGCTAATACGACGAATAGTTTCTGCTAACATATCAGCAAGCGTTAGCACTTTTACTTTATCAAGCGCTTTAAGTTCATCAGATAATGGAATTGAGTCGGTTACAATAACTTCGTCGATAACAGAATCACGTAAATTTTCAGCTGCTTTACCTGATAAAATAGGGTGAGTTGCATAAGCGAATACGCGTTTAGCACCATGTTCTTTAAGTGCTTCAGCGGCTTTACATAACGTACCGCCAGTATCAATCATGTCATCAACAATGATACAGTCACGGCCTTCTACATCACCAATAATATGCATTACCTGAGAAACATTTGCCTGTGGGCGGCGTTTATCAATAATAGCCAAATCAGTATCGTCTAATAGTTTTGCAATTGCACGTGCGCGCACTACACCACCAATATCTGGAGAAACAATAACAACATCATCAAAATGACGTTCTTTCATATCTTCAAGTAATACAGGGCTACCAAATACATTATCTACTGGTACATCAAAGAAGCCTTGAATTTGCTCTGCATGTAAATCAACCGTAAGTACACGGTCTACACCTACACTCGATAAGAAATCGGCAACAACTTTAGCAGTGATTGGTACGCGGGCAGAACGTACGCGACGGTCTTGGCGGGCATAACCAAAATAAGGAATGACGGCAGTAATACGACCCGCAGATGCGCGACGAAGAGCATCAACCATAACGATAAGTTCCATAAGGTTATCGTTTGTAGGGGCACAGGTTGATTGCAAGATAAAAACATCCGAGCCACGAACATTTTCATTAATTTGAACACTGATCTCACCGTCGCTAAAACGGCCAACAACAGCATCGCCTAATTCAATATATAAACGTTTTGCAACTTTTTGAGCTAACTCAGGTGTTGCGTTACCAGCGAAGAGCTTCATGTCAGGCACGGTAGGGTTCCTCAGGCACTGAAATTTTGGACTAACGAGCAATGATAAAAATCATTACGAGTTAACTTATGATTACTTTTACGTTACTTCATTGATCGAAAATGGCGGTTAACTCCGTATGAGCAGGAGAGATATTAGCATTTGACGCTATAAATCCCTGCCAAGTATGGGGGAGGTTAGCAAGTACATGGCTAGCTTGAGCTTGTGTATCAAACTCTACAAAACAACATGAACCTGTTCCGGTCATCTTCGACGGAGCGTATTTTAGCAACCACTGGAGGGTTTTTTCAACCTCGGGGCATAGCTTTTTAACTAAAGGCTCACAATCGTTGTGTAAAGTTTGCTGTTTCCAATCACCTGAGATTTTTGGTGTATCGCGTTTTAAGTCGGGGTGAGTGAATATTTTAGCGGTGCTTACATGCTGGTTTGGGTGCACAACACAGTACCATTTTTGCGCAAGTTCAACACGGTGTAGTTTTTCCCCAATGCCTTGCGCAATGGCGCTTTCACCACGTATAAATACAGGCACATCAGCCCCTAATTGTAAGCCTAAATTAGCAAGTTTATTAATGTCATAATTAATATTCCACAATTTATTGAGCGCTAATAGTGTTGTTGCCGCATCAGACGACCCCCCTCCAACACCTCCTCCCATAGGCAGTCGTTTTATCAAATTTATTTTTACACCGTGCTTAGTTTTAGTATCAGTTTGTAACATTAAAGCAGCTTTATAGATGAGATTATCTTCAAGTGGTATGTCTTTAGTATCACCAGTGATTAAAATTGATGATTCATCTGTTAACTCAAAAGAGAGCTCATCGCCGAAGTTTAAGAAGGTAAATAAGGTTTCTAATTCGTGATAACCGTCATCTCGGCGCGCATTAATATGTAAAAATAAATTGAGTTTTGCAGGTGCAATAAGTGAAAAAAAGGTTTTGCTATTCATAGTTAATTAAATTGCCAGTCATATAGTTGAATTTTAATTTTAATTTTTTGGTGTTTGAGCGTCAGTTTTGTAGGCAACCAATAACCAGCGGTTTGTATATAATCTGCATAGTTTATTTGCCATTTTTTACTTTCATTATCTAACCAAAGTACTTGTTTCGAACGGCCAAGTTCATCAACTTGCAACGTTTGTGAATCAATAGTGCCTTTAAGCCAGTTATCAGCATTATTAACAGGTAAAGCAAAGCCAGTTAAGCGCTTAAGCAGCGCAGATGCATTGGTATCTACATAAACTTTATCGTCAAATTCAAGCTCAGCAACATTGCGCGACTGTTTTAGTTGTAAAATGCGTGTGCCAATAAATGAAGTCAGTACTAAATTATTGTTATTTTCTTGTTGCTGCCAATTTAAGTTTGCAGATTGGCGCTCATCGGGACTAATAAAAGCAAGTTTCCCCTCTACATGCCAAGTTTTTTGATTGGCGAGTTTACCTTTCCAGTTGTCGTAAATTGCTGTTTTATTTGGTAATTGTTGCGCGCAGCCACTTAAAAACATAAAAGTTATAGCTAATATTAAATAATGTCTAATCAAATGTTGTTCCTTACTTTCCATATTCCGCTGATTTTTGGTAAAATTGCCGCCTTTAAAGT
>NZ_NTLW01000203.1:0-12509 GCF_002632075.1 Pseudoalteromonas sp. ESRF-bin5
CAAGACAAGTCTATTTGTGCCATTGCCATTCAAATCGATAATTTAGCGCATTTTGTTGATAACTTTGGCGATATTATTGGTGAAGTGATTTTAAATAAAGTGGCTAAACAAGTTCAAAAGTATGTAATGCAAAGTGGTTTACCGGGGCGTACCGCTAAAGATCAGTTCACTGTTTTATTAGCTGACATTGATCCAGAAACAGCAATTCTCATTGCTGAAAAAGTTCGTAAAGGTGTAGAAAAACTGCGTTTTGTAAGCTCAAAAAGTGGCGCAAAACTGCCCAGCATTAACTTATCGCTTGGAATTGCTCAGCATCAGCAAAAAGAAGACTTTAACCAACTGGCTAAAAAGGCATCACACGCGGCATTTAAAGCCCGCTCTCTTGGCCAAAGTAGTTTTACCGCCGGCCAATAAAACACCTGATAAATCATATTCAAATTGCACCTTCGGTGCACAATAAAGTACACTAGTGCTTATTGCCACGATAGAGATTAATCATGAACGAGACCCCAGAAAAGACCACGCACTTTGGCTACAAAACCGTTGCTGAAAACGAAAAAGCATCAATGGTTGCAGATGTATTTCACTCTGTTGCGGCTAAGTACGATGTAATGAATGATTTAATGTCTTTTGGTGTCCACCGTTTATGGAAACGTCAAACTATAGCCAGTTCAGGCGTGCGTAAAGGCCATCATGTTCTTGACTTAGCCGGTGGTACAGGCGATTTAACTGCAAAATTTAGTCAACTGGTCGGTGAAACTGGCCAAGTGGTTTTGGGCGATATTAACTCATCTATGCTCAAAGTAGGTCGTGAAAAGCTTCATAATTTAGGCCTTGTAGGCAATATTGACTACGTACAAATGAATGCTGAAATGCTGCCATTTCCAGATAACAGCTTTGATGTGATCACCATTGCCTTCGGTTTACGTAATGTAACCGACAAAGACAAGGCGCTGCGCTCAATGTATCGCATACTAAAGCCAGGTGGTCGTTTGTTAGTATTAGAGTTTTCTAAGCCAAAACACGAAGCACTTAGCAAAGCGTATGATTTTTACTCGTTCAATTTACTGCCAACAATGGGCAAGCTAGTTGCTAACGACAGTGAGTCTTATCAATATTTAGCAGAGTCAATTCGTATGCACCCAGACCAAGATACGCTTAAAGCAATGATGGATGAAGCTGGGTTTGAACAAACAACGTATCAAAACCTAACTGGCGGAATTGTTGCCCTTCACCGTGGTTTTAAATATTAAGGCACAGAGTCATGGCGCTTGATCAAGCATCTGAAAAAAACAGTGATAATACAGATACATCGACCTTTTTGATGCTACCTAACTTTGTACTTTCGCTTGTTGAGCGCATTTTAAATCAAGCACTTAAACTCGACCCTAACGTTGCCCAAAAGCTAAACACGGTAAAACAACAGCGTTTACTTGTTGAAGTTAGAGACTGGCAACAAACCATACAGGTTGTTTTTGCTGACGAAAAATTACACCTTTATGCCGCTGACAACAGCGATTATAGCGATTGCATGATCAGCGCCGATATAGACACGCTTGTTGCCCTTAAAAACCCAGCCATGCTTACACAGCTAATTCGTCAAGATAAACTCGATTTACAAGGCGACTTGAATATAGCGCAAGCATATAGCGGTGCATTTTCAGGGTTAGACATAGATTGGCCCGAACAGTTATCAAGTTATATTGGCGATGCACCAGCTCAACAACTCTATTTGCATTTTATGTCGATAAAGCGCCATGGTAGCAAAATTAACGCGCAACTAAGCACCACTTTAACAAGCTTATTTCAAGACGAGCTAGCTGTTACAATTCACCCTTTAGAACTTGCACGATTTAAACAACAAAACCGAGAGCTAAAAGGCCAAGTTGCCGCCATAGAGCAGCGTATAAACACTTTATTAAGCGCCAAAACACGCTAAGGACTTTTTGTGTCTTCTTCACGATTGTATTACATCACTAAAACATTACTTAGCTATGGTTTAGACGAATTAGTGCCTAAAAGTAAAACACCTTGGTTTGCAAAAATTGCCAGGGGGTGTTTATTTTGGCTACGAAATCAGCATAAAGAAAAACCTGCAGGACTGCGCTTACGTTTAGCATTACAAGAGCTAGGACCTGTATGGATTAAATTTGGCCAAATGCTGTCAACACGTCGCGATCTACTTCCTCACGATATCGCGCAAGAGCTTGCCTTTTTGCAAGACCAAGTTCAGCCTTTTGAAGGTGAGTTGGCACAACAAATTATAGAAAATGCACTCGAGATTAATGACATTAGCGAGCTGTTTAGTGAATTTTCACAAACACCATTGGCATCTGCATCAATAGCGCAAGTGCATACTGCAACACTAGTTGACAACGATAATATTGAGCAAGATGTTGTTATTAAAGTAATTCGCCCAAATATCCATGAACAAATAAATGCAGACTTAGCATTAATGGAAAAGCTTGCTCAGGTACTTGCTAATGTTCATAACGAATCAAAACGTTTGCGCCCTGTTGAAGTAGTAAAAGAGTATAAAAAAACACTGCTTGATGAATTAGACCTAATGCGTGAAGGTGCCAATGGCATTCAATTAAAACGTAATTTTGATGATTCAGATGCGCTCTATATCCCTACTGTTTACAGTGATTACAGCCGAAGCAACGTGTTAGTGATGGAGCGTATTTACGGTATACCCGTGTCAGATACCGAGTCGTTAATAGCGCAAAATACTAATATGAAATTGCTTGCAGAACGTGGTGTAGAAGTGTTTTTTACACAAGTATTCAGAGATAGTTTTTTTCATGCAGACATGCATCCCGGTAATATTTTTGTATCTCGCGAGCATCCCGAAAATCCTAAATATATTGGTATTGATTGCGGTATTGTTGGTACCTTGAGCAAAGAAGATAAGCGCTATTTAGCAGAAAACTTTATCGCCTTTTTTAATCGCGACTATCGCCAAGTAGCCCAACTGCATGTTGACTCTGGCTGGGTTCCTGAAGATACCAGTATCGAAGAGTTTGAATTTGCTATTCGCACTGTTTGCGAACCTATTTTTAATAAGCCACTTGCTGAAATATCATTTGGGCATGTACTGGTAAATTTATTTAACACCGCGCGTCGATTTAATATGCAGGTGCAACCACAATTGGTGCTACTTCAAAAAACATTACTCTATGTTGAAGGGCTGGGAAGACAGCTTTATCCTCAACTAGATTTATGGAAAACGGCTAAACCCTTCTTAGAGCAGTGGGTTAAAGAACAAGTAGGGCCGCTATCTGTCTTAAAACAAATGTATGCAAACCTACCATTCTGGGCTGAAAAAATGCCTGAGTTACCTGACTTGATTTATCAAAACTTAAAGCGCCCAGTGCGCACCCACACAGTTGTAAAGCCAGCTTCTCATAAAGCGTTAGTGCTTAGCTTGTTGGGGAGTGCTACTTTGGTAGTGTCTGCACTGTGTTATTTGCAACATGATTTAATTGCTGCGGGCGTTACAGCAACCTGTTCCGCCGCGTGTTTTATTGCGGCATGGCGACACACATAAACAAAGTGCTATTTACGGTTTAGGGCGTATAATTAGTATTTAAAATATACATTTAATCATTTTATTATTTGGAGAGAACCATGGGATTGGGCGGCATTAGTATTTGGCAATTATTGATTGTTTTGGCAATCATTGTACTTCTTTTTGGTACTAAAAAATTACGCGGCATGGGGGGTGACTTAGGCGGTGCTGTTAAGGGGTTTAAAAAAGCAATGTCGGATGAAAAACCAACTGAAACAGACTCCCCTGAACAAATTCAAACGTCACAAAAAACGACGACTGATACTGAAAAAACAAAAGACACCGATAAGGCTTAATTAACATGGGCATGTGGGAGCTAGTTGTTGTTTTTATTGTAGGGCTTGTTGTATTAGGGCCTGAACGTTTACCCGTTGCAATAAGAACTGTTAGTCGCTGGATCAAAACTGTTAAATCTCTTGCTAATTCAGTTAAAGCTGAAGTGAGTGAAGAATTGCGCGTACACGAGCTCCACGAAAACCTAAAAAAAGCTGAGCAACAAAACCTACAAGATTTAAGCCCTGAATTACAAAGCTCATTAAGTGAGCTAAAACAGGCTGCAGAATCAGTGACTCACAGCTATAAAAAACAGCCACAAGAATCAGAACCTAACCAACAAATTGATGAAAAAAAGTGAATTTAATTTACCTTTCTATGGTCAACTTACTAAATGGTATAAATAAAAATGGTTGAGGAAGTAAAATCGGGGTTTGTAGCTCATTTAATAGAGCTGCGTGACAGGCTTATAAAATCACTGTTGAGTATTTTAGTTATTTTTATTGCAATAGTATATTTTTCAAACGATATATACGCGTTTGTTGCGCAGCCGTTAGTCTCTCATTTACCAAGCACTGCAACCATGATTGCAACCGATGTCACAGCCCCCTTCTTTGCCCCATTTAAGCTGACTTTATTTGTTGCATTATTTGCGTCTATACCTTGGATATTGCATCAAATTTGGGGGTTTATAGCGCCGGGACTATATCAGCATGAAAAGAAAATGCTGATGCCTATTCTTGCTTCCAGTATTTTACTATTTTATGGCGGTATCGCATTTTGCTATTTTGTAGTGCTACCCATTATTTTAGGTTTTTTTACCAATACGGGGCCTGAAATGATGACCCTAGCGCCAGATATAAGTAGTTATTTAGGGTTTGTATTAAAGCTGTTTTTTGCGTTTGGCGTCGCATTTGAAATTCCAGTTGCTATTATGCTTTTGTGCTGGAGTGGTGCAACGACAACAACGAGCTTAAAAGAAAAGCGCCCTTATATTGTGGTGGGTGTTTTTGTTGTGGCGATGTTTTTAACGCCGCCCGATGTTTTATCGCAGACATTATTAGCATTTCCGATGTTGCTTTTGTTTGAATTAGGTTTAATTTTAGCGAAATTTTACACCGCTAAACCACGAGAAGAAGTTGAGGAATAAAATGAAAAAACAAATACTCTCACTACTGGTTATATTGAGCGCACCTGCATTTTCTGCGCAGTCAGACATTAATACTCAAACGCTAAAAGCGTGTAGCTTTATCGAAAATGACTTTAACCGCCTACTTTGTTACGACAACACAATGGCGGGTAAACCACTTACACAATCTACAGTAACCCAAAAAGTGACAGCGCCAACAACAGCCACCAATGTCCCTGTTGTTGCAGTTGAAGCGCCAAAAGAAGACTTCGGTCTAGAGCACAAAGAAAATCACACAGAAAAAGACAGTGAAATAAAAGCAGCGGTAACATCTGTTGACAAAGCCCCCTATGGTGAGCTGATCATCACTTTGGATAACAACCAAAAATGGCGCCAAATTGGTTCTGATAGCATGCGTTTGAAAGAGTCTGATACTGTAACCATTACCCGCGGTGTATTTAACTCATTTTTATTACGAAAAGATGGTCAAAACCGTTCTATTCGCGTTAAACGAACTAAGTAATGCCTTACACACTGGTTGATGCTGGCGTTAACTTAACAAACCACCAGTTTGATAATGAGCATTCAGATATCATCTCCCGCGCTCAAAGCGCGGGTGTCGAAAAAATGCTGCTTATTGGTTGCGACATCTCATCAAGTGAGCAATCTTTAGCACTTGCTAAAAGCTATCACTTGTTTTCAACCGCCGGTATTCATCCACATGATGCCAAAACAGCAACTGATTCATTAGAAGACCAATTAACATTGCTTGCCACTCAACCTCAGGTTGTTGCTATTGGTGAATGCGGGCTTGATTATAACCGTGATTTTTCGCCTCGAAATGTTCAACGTAGCGTATTGAGACGCCAACTTGCACTAGCCGAAAAGTTAAATTTACCGGTTTACTTGCATGAGCGTGATGCGAGTGATGACATGATCAATATTCTTACGGAGTTCAATGTTCGCGGTGTGCTTCACTGCTTTACAGGAGATGAAAGCGCACTCAAAAGTTATTTAGCATTAGGCCTATACATTGGTATCACAGGGTGGGTTTGTGATGAAAGACGCGGACAAGCATTGCAAGCTTTAGCCCCAAGCATTCCCTTAAACCGCTTACTTATAGAAACTGATGCGCCTTTTTTAATTCCACGCACAGTTAAACCAAAGCCTAAGTCGCGAAGAAATGAGCCAGCACTATTAACGCATGTCTGCCAAACACTTGCTGAGCTATATCAAATAGATGCCAAGAGTGTGGCTAAGCAAACAACAGATAACTTTTATACTGTTTTTGGTTTAGAAGCCCGTTAATGAACAGTTTAAAGGCTGCTATTTGCCTACTTATAGTGCTTTTCACTTTTAAAAGCTTTGCGTCTACCGTAGTAATAAATTCAGATTTTTCATCCCAGATCGTTACAAATCTTACTTATTCTTTTGAGCCTTCATCGATAGAAACAGCTTTACAACTTGAGCCTAATAAATGGCATTCGGTTAACACCAAACTGTTAAATTTTGGCCTAGAAAGCCGCCCTGTTTGGGTTACGTTTGAAATAAATAACACGTTAAATAGTCGCTTTAGTCCATTAATTTTAATAGACAATCCATTTTTAAATGAAGTTCAGCTGTTTCACTTGAGAAATGCACAAATACTGTCAGAAATGCGGCTAGGTGATTCATTCTCGCTTGATGAACGTACTATAAAGAGTGAGTTTTTGTTAACTAAATTAACGCTTCCAGCAAGCTCCTCCACTCGGGTTATTCTCAAAGTTAGTAACCCATCAGGTTTACGTATTCCTATCAGCTTATGGCAACAAGATGTTTATTTAACTCAAAAAGAGGGTCTCAACTTAGTTTATGGATTAATGGTCGGCTTTTTAGCAGCACTGGCATTAAGCTGTATACTTTTGTATGGATTTACTCGAAAGCGCTATTTTGCGCTAGCGGGAGCTATCACTTTCACGCTAGGGCTTTTTTTAGCGTACCTTGGCGGTTTTGGATTTCGTTATTTGCATCCAAATATTCCCACAATCCAACAAGTAATAATGCCAATATTACTTATTTTAATCGCGTTATTGTTTTCCCCTCTTCAACAACAAATGTGCAAGCCTCACGCTCAAAAAATAACACGTGTACAAAAGTTAATAACAAAATTGCTTGCTGTCTCTCTGTTATTTATTTGGCTATTTCCTAACTGGCTAGTCACCGCATATTGCCTAATAATGACCCCTTTTATTTTAACTCTATACTTTTTAACAACCTACTTATCTTCTCGCTCCCACCCTTCAAAATCTATAAATGCATTATTACTAGCTTTAGGCTTTTTTAATGCAGTAACGGTTTATTTTATTATAACCGTGATGGGATGGTACACCTTTGAAACAATGGGGTTGTTCATTGTATCGGTGTTCTTTTTTAGTTGTACATTTTGCTTATGTTATGCAGTTATGAAGCAATTTATAACTGAACGAGATGAGCAGATAATCGAACAACAAACTGTGATTGCAGAAAGTACGGCTCAAGATACACTGTTAAAAGAGCGACTCGCACTTCAAGAAGAAGCTCAGTACGAGCTTGAATCACAAGTGGACGAGCGAACGTTTGAACTACAAGTAACACTTAGAGAACTTGAAGAAAAAAACAGAGAGCTTGAACAGCTCAATACAGAAGATGCACTAACAGGCGCTAAAAATCGCCGCTTTTTTGATAAGAAACTGGTAATGGAACTTCGTCGTTCACGAAGAGAACAAACACCGCTAAGTATTATTATGATTGATATCGATCACTTTAAAACAATTAACGATACCTACGGACACTTAAGCGGTGATAACGTTATAAAAGCAACTGCTGATATTATCAAACGCTTTTTGAAACGACCGCTGGATGAGGTCGCTCGCTATGGCGGTGAGGAGTTTGTAATTTTACTCCCTAACACTGCAAACCAAGGCGCTTTTGATATAGCAGAACAAATACGACTACATATATACCAAAACCCAGTCATTGTTGCAGGTGCTGAGGTTAAATTTACGATTAGTGCCGGTGTCTATACATTTATCGCTGATGATATAAATACCCCTGAGTTATTCACGGAATGCGCAGATAAAGCACTTTATAGCGCTAAGCAACAAGGTCGTAACCAAGTTGTTAATTTTGAAACTATACAATAGGAGCATAGTAATATGGCCCAATCTGGACTAGACCTTTTCCCATATACTCGTATGCGCAGAATGCGCCGCGATGACTTTTCTCGTCGTCTAATGGCCGAAAACCAACTTAGTGTAAATGACCTCATTTACCCTGTTTTTGTACTAGAAGGTAAGAATCGCCGAGAAGTCATCGAATCTATGCCTGGAATTGAACGTTTATCGATTGATTTTTTGCTTGAAGAAGCAAAAGAGCTTGTAGATTTAGGTGTACCTGCCGTGGCTATTTTTCCGGTAACTCCTGGTGACAAAAAATCCCTGATGGCTGAAGAAGCCTTTAATGAAGATGGCTTAGCACAACGTACTGTGCGCGCTTTAAAAGAAGCTTTTCCTGAGCTTGGGGTTATTACCGATGTAGCCCTTGACCCATTTACTACTCATGGTCAAGACGGCATTATTGATGATAAAGGTTATGTAATTAATGACATAACCACTGAAATTCTTGTTAAGCAGGCGCTTTCGCACGCCGAGGCAGGCGCAGATGTAGTTGCGCCATCTGACATGATGGATGGTCGTATTGGCGCTATTCGCGAAGCACTTGAAGCAGATGGCCATATTCATACACGTATTATGGCTTACTCAGCTAAATATGCTTCTAGCTACTACGGGCCTTTTAGAGATGCTGTAGGCTCTGCAGGTAACTTAAAAGGAGCCGATAAGAAAACCTATCAAATGGATCCTGCCAACTCAGATGAAGCAATTAGAGAAGTCGCGCTTGATTTACAAGAAGGTGCCGACATGGTGATGGTTAAACCCGGTATGCCCTACCTTGATATTGTCCGCCGCGTTAAAGACGAATTTGGTGTACCTACTTTCGCATATCAGGTTAGTGGAGAATACGCAATGCACAAAGCAGCGATTGATAACGGTTGGCTGAGCGAAGAAGCCACAATTATGGAGTCTTTACTCGCTTTTAAGCGCGCAGGGGCTGATGGCATATTAACCTATTTCGCTAAGCAAGCCGCGCAATACCTCACTAAAAAGTAAGTAATTGATAAAAAGGCGGTAAAACCGCCTTTTCGTTTACATTCATTAACATAATTGTATTATTTTTGTCATTTAGATTCTCTAAACTGGTGTCCCATTTTGGGATTTAAATACACGGGAATAATAAAAAATGTTAAAAACAAAAATAACGCCACTGGCGCTTGTACTAGCAGGTCTTAGTGCACCAGCGTCCGCTGATCTAATCATTTCTGAATATATTGAAGGTAGCAGTAATAATAAAGCCATTGAACTTTATAATAATGCTGATACCGAGATTTCTCTTGAAGGCTATGTTTTAGGACTTTATTCAAATGGTAGCAGTTCAGTTGGTAACTCGATTGATTTAACAGGTACATTAGCCGCTAATACTACCTACATAATTTCAAATCCGGGTGCAACAGCCGACATACTGGACATTGCAGATACAACTAGCACTGTGACTTACTACAACGGTGATGATGCCCTTGTTTTAACTAAAGACGGCGTGATTGTTGATAGCTTTGGCCAAGTGGGGGTTGATCCTGGGTCATTTTGGTCCGATGCTACGGCACAAACACAAAACAAAACGTTACGCCGTAAGCTAAGCATAACGTCAGGTCGCACCGATTCAACTGCTGAGTTTTTACCAAGTGAAGAGTGGGAACAGTTTGATATTGATACCTTTGACGGTCTCGGTTCTCATGCGGGTAATGGTGGCGGAACAGAACCTGAACCAGATCCAATTGATCCAATCGTATGTGCTGCAGACAAAACGCTAATTAGTGCTATTCAAGGCGAAGGAAACGAAAGCCCACTAGTTGACACACTAGTAGAACTAGAGGGTATTGTTACTGCCGACTTCCAAGGTGATGATGAACTTAAAGGTTTCTTTGTAACCTCTCTTGCCGCTGATGAAGATACAAACCCACTAACTTCTGAAGGTGTATTTGTTTACTTTGCAGATACAGATGTAAACGTTGGCGATCACGTACGTGTTCAAGGTACAGTTGATGAATACTTCGATTCAACGCAAATATCTGATGTTGTTCAAGTTGCGGTATGTGCAACGGGTCAATCAGTAAGTGCCACTAAAATTTCTTTACCTTTAGCAAGCCAAGATGATTTAGAAGCCTTTGAAGGAATGCTGGTTACTTTAGACCAAGAGTTAGTTGTAACAAATAACTTTGGTTTAGGCCGTTACGGTGAAGTTGAGCTTGCAACAGAACGTTTATACCAAGGCACACAAGTTGCTATGCCTGGCGATGCAGCTAACGCAGTTGAAGTAGAAAACTTAACTAAAAAAATCTTAGTTGATGACGGTTCAACTGTTCAAAACTCAGATCCTACTGCTTACCCGACCCCAGGTTTATCAGCAGAAAACACATTACGTACAGGCGATAGTGTGAACAGCGTAACGGGTGCTTTAGCGTATAGCTTCAGCACATACCGTATTCACCCAAC
This sequence comes from Pseudoalteromonas sp. ESRF-bin5, assembly GCF_002632075.1. Lineage (NCBI taxonomy): Bacteria > Pseudomonadati > Pseudomonadota > Gammaproteobacteria > Alteromonadales > Pseudoalteromonadaceae > Pseudoalteromonas > Pseudoalteromonas sp. ESRF-bin5. The sequence continues at coordinate 10,598 of NZ_NTLW01000203.1, forward strand.
AGTTGCACCGCAATTTATTGCAACTAACCCACGTGAAGACGCACCGGAACTAAATCCTGAAGCAGACCTGCGAGTTGCAAGCTTTAACGTTTTAAACTACTTCAACGGTGACGGCCAAGGTGCTGGTTTCCCAACTAGCCGCGGTGCTGACTCACTTGAAGAGTTGGTTCGCCAAGAAGCTAAGTTAGTAAGTGCAATTAGCGCAATGCAAGCTGACGTTGTTGGTTTAATGGAAATTGAAAACGATGGCTTTGGTGAGTTTAGTGCAATTGCAAGTTTAGTAAACGCACTAAATGATGCTGACAGTGCTAACGAATATGCTTTTGTAGACTTTAACGTTAACCAAGTTGGTACTGATGCAATTACGACAGCACTTATTTACCGCGCAAACAAAGTTGAAGAAGTAGGGTCTGCTGCTATTACTACCGCAGCACCATTTGATTTCAGCAACCGTACACCTATCGCACAAAGCTTTAAATCGTTAGAGTCGCAAGAAGTATTTACTGTTGCTGTCGCGCATTTAAAATCAAAAGGCGGTTGTGGTAGTGCAAGTGGCGCTAATGAAGATCAAAACGATGGTCAAGCATGTTGGAATGAAATCCGTACAGAAGGTGCAAGCGCATTTGCTGATTGGTTAGACAGCAAACCAACAGGTGTAGACGACGAAGATATTATCTTAGTGGGTGATATGAACGCCTACGCGATGGAAGATCCAATTCGCAAATTTGACGAAAAAGGCTACAAAAATGTTGTTGCTGAGCTTGATGGTAATACATTAGCTTACTCTTACAGCTTCTCAGGCCGTGCTGGTAGCCTTGACCATGCAGTGGCGACTGAGTCTTTACTTAGTAAAGTAGTGGCTGCTAAAGATTGGCACATTAATGCCGATGAGCCTATCGTACTTGATTACAATGTAGAGTTTAAGAGCGAAGGGCATCAGTCTACTCTTTACTCAGAAAGTGCATACCGCGCGTCTGATCATGACCCTGTGATTGTTGATATCAAATCTGAAGTTGTGCTTACACCAGAAGAACAGACTCCTGTGGTTGCCCCAGATCAAGTATTCTCTATTGATGAAAACAGCGCTGTAGGTACTGTTATTGGCATGCTTGATTACTCAGATCCTAACCCTGAAGATTCACCTGTTGTTAAATTTATCGTGTCTGAAAACGATAGTGTGTCAATTAATGATCAAGGTCAGCTAATTGTTGCTGGTGAAATTGATTATGAATTTGAAAACCGCATTACGTTTACTGTACAAGTTGAAGATAGCGTTGGTAATGTATCAAAAGCTGAAAAAGTTGCTGTGAAGGTAAATAACTTGCGTTCAGATGATGATAACGATGCTGGCTCATTGCTTTGGTTATCTCTTCTTTTAGCACCACTTTCTATAGTGCGTCGCTTTAAAAAGAAATAATTAGCTTAAAGTAAAAAATAAAAAGCCGCATTCGCGGCTTTTTTTATTCCTCTGTAAAAATAATTCAGACAAGCTTCAGCTATCCCCCCTTAATATCTTTTGCGTTAGGTAGTTCATTTTTTATTAAATGTAACTTTACAAACCTCGTAACTTCAGTACTTAACATCAAATTCATAGATTAATTTAGGCTTACCCATTAAGTAAAAAAATCACTTTTAAATGTGACCTAGCCGTTTTCATAAAGGAAGAAAAAATGAAGCAACTTATCAAATTAACAACACGATGGCAGTCTCATACTAAATCGATTTTGGGTTTATTTATTGCACTTTCAACATTTGCAGTTAGTAACCAAGCATTAGCAAGTACCACCAAAGCCTCTATTTCACAAAGTAGTTTATTTGATGTTATCAGCGCACGTGCAAAAAAATTAGCCAGTGAAGACTATAAGGCGCCAAACAATATTGAACTTGATGCACTAAATAACATTAATTATCA
>NZ_NTLW01000006.1:0-2304 GCF_002632075.1 Pseudoalteromonas sp. ESRF-bin5
CTATACTTCTATTTAGTGTTTTAGTTTGCTCATTGTTGTTTTATTCAACACTTAATTATGGCGTTATTTTTGACAAGAGCATGTTACAAAATATTGTTGAAACAAATTCAGGTGAAGCATTTTCATACTTGAACTTTCAGCTTGTGTTATTTATTTTTTTATTGGGGATTGTACCTACTTACTTATTTTCCAAGTTCACAATTATTGGGAGTTTTAGAGTTCGTTTAAAAAGTTTTACGAAGCTAAATCTATCAGCTTTGCTCTGTTGTGCCTTAATCGCTGTACCCTTTTATAAAGAGTACGCTTCTGTTGGCCGCAACAACCGACAGCTAACAAGTTATATCACCCCGTTTGCATTCTATACAGCAAGTTATAAATACCTGAGGGATAATTACTTTTATCCACCATTACCTTTCAAGGTACTCGATAACTTGCCCACTTTAAAAAATAAAACGAGCACCTCGCTAACTGTAATGGTTGTCGGGGAAACAGCTCGGGCGGCTAACTTTTCACTACAAGGCTATAGTAGAGCAACGAATACTTATACTCCCAAGTTAGGCGTAAAGTATTTTAGTGATGTTTCATCGTGTGGAACGGCAACGGCTATTTCAGTCCCCTGTATGTTTTCACGACTGAACCGCAAAGAATATGATTCTCGGCTTGCTAGTAGTCAAGAAAATGCTCTAGACATTATTCAGCGTAGTGGTGTTGAAGTAACATGGATTGATAATAACAGCAGCTGTAAAGGAGTGTGTGCTCGCATCAAATCAGACAACATTGAGCCGAATAAAGAACATCCGTTATGTGATGGTCATTACTGTTTTGATGAAATATTAGTTACGAAACTAGCAGACAAGATAGCGACTAGTAACGCTAAACATAAATTGGTTGTTCTACATATGATAGGTTCACATGGACCAACTTATTATCGTCGTTATCCTGAACACGAAAGTTTGTTTAAACCTGATTGCTCTCGAAGCGATATTCAGAACTGTAGTACAACTGAACTAACAAACACATATGATAATACTATCGCATACACAGATAAGGTGTTAAGCCAGTTGATAAAAGTATTACAAGCAAGTAACGAAACAAAGAAGTCACTCCTATATGTGTCAGATCACGGTGAGTCACTTGGTGAGAAAGGTTTATACCTTCACGGGTTTCCATATGCATTAGCACCAAGCGAGCAAACCCATATTCCAATGATTTTTTGGAGTAATAAACTCGCTAACTCTAAATTTAATCATTGTATTGAGTTACAACGCTCAAAAGTATTTTCACACGACAATATTTTTGACACTTTACTTGGCTTAACTCAAGTAAGCAGCAGTCAATACCAACCTGAATACGATATTTTTAACGCCTGTAAGGCCCTAAGTCTATAAAGAGAGTTTCCAATGCAATTTGATAGTGCAAATAAGCCGTCAGGTATTAATCGAGTAGTTTTAGCTTTTAAAAATTCACAGCGTGCATTTAAATGGCTTGCTAAAAATGAAGCTGCTTTTAAACAAGAGCTTTTTTTACTCGCTTTATCGCTAATTATTATTTCGATTTGGCAGATAGGTATTTACGAAAAGGTCATGCTACTAATCTCTGTTTTATTTGTGATATTCGCAGAGGTTGTTAATACAGCAATAGAAGCAACAATAGACAGAGTTGGCTTAGAGATTCATCCATTGTCAGGTCTCGCTAAAGATTTAGGCTCCGCAGCAGTATTAATTGCGCTATTGATAAGTTCATTCGTCTGGATTTCTGTATTTATAAGCTATATTGGTTATTTTTAAAATTTATCCAATCTCAATGATCGCTTATCGCTTATCGCTTATCGCTCATTTGCGACCGTCGCCTAAACTCGTTTTGGGGCAAAGGCGAGTTAAATACATAACCCGCCTCTGGACAAAAACGTTTTAGAGTATTTATTTGGTAATTCCTAATCAGCCGACGTGTCAGCGGTCGGCTGCATTTTCTTGTAAGCTTTATAGTGCAATACTCTAGTGTTTACACCTAAATATTCATAAGCCGCAGCAGCCTTCATTACCAAATCTTCGTCTTGTAGTGGTCAACTAATTTTGGCCACAGTTTTAGAATCTTGATATCTAACCTCAGATTCATTCGGCGCTAAACCAGCATTATAATGATGTGGTCTAACATTATTGTAATATCCGTTGATATAATCACTCACACTATATTTAGCATCTTTAAAGTTTTCGTATCCAACCTTTGGCATCCACTCCGTTTTAAAGCTTCTAAAAAATCGCTCCATTGGCGCATTATCCCAACAATTTCCGCGCCTGCTCATAC
>NZ_NTLW01000167.1:0-1941 GCF_002632075.1 Pseudoalteromonas sp. ESRF-bin5
TCTTTCATAAAACCAAAGGTACGAGCACGGCTAATTTCTTCAGTAAAGCTTTGAGCGGTGATGTCTAAACCAACACGCTGACGACTTTCGTTAATAGCCGGGTGATCAAAAGCGATTTCAAAGTCGATGTGAAAACCGTCGTACGGTTCTACTTCGGCCCATTTGTCGCCTTCTTCGATACGTACTTTTTCTTTAATACGAATAAAGCGTTTAGCGGCATTTTGTTCTTCAATGCCGCCTTTTTGTAATAAATAAATAAATGGTAATGCACTACCATCCATAATTGGCACTTCTGAGCTGTCTAATTCTACAATTAGGTTATCAATCCCCATTGCTGCAACTGCAGCAATTAGGTGCTCAGTAGTTGATAAACGAACGCCATCTTTGTTAATTAAACAGGTACACAACTGCGTATCGCCAACGGCTTCAGGTGTTGTTTCAAATTCAACAACCGGATCAAGGTCGACACGACGAAATACAATCCCAGTATTTGCGCTCGCAGGTCGGAGAGTTATTGTGACCTTCTCACCTTTATGAAGTCCAATTCCTATGGCTTTGACTACTTCTGCAATCGTACGCTGTTTAATCATAGGTTCGCTCACTTAAATTTATTACAGTTAGACGGCGGATAGTAACATATATACGCGCGCCTTACAATATTCGCTCAATTTACCAGCAAAATAACGTTTTTTATTAGTCTGCTTGTTTGCGTAAAAATGCAGGGATGTCAAAGTAATCACCACCCTCTGATTTATCCGCTTTTTTACTCGTTTGCGACGACGAGCTTGCTGTATTGCTAGAACTTGCTGAACTCGCTTTTTCTGCGCTTTCAGTTTGTGCTTTAGCTGCACTTTCATCGGTGCTGTCTTGGCTTGCAAAGCTAGGCACATACATGCTGCTTGCTTGGTTAGACGTGTTTGCAACATCAGAACCCGAAGCCTTTTTAAAACCGTTATCAACAATACCAAACTGTGGACGACGATCGCCGCCTAAACCCGTTGCAACTACAGTTACACGTAACTCGTCGCTCATTTCAGGGTCAATTACCGCACCCACAACAACCGTTGCGTTTTCAGAGGCAAGTGCTTTAACGTGGTTACCAACAATTTCGAATTCTTCAATCGCAATATCCATACCCGCGGTGATATTAACTAAGATACCTTTGGCACCTGTTAAATCAACGTCTTCCAATAATGGGCTTGAAATAGCAGCTTCTGCGGCTTCTTGTGCACGATCAGGACCTGACGCAGATGCAGTACCCATCATAGCAGTACCCATAGCAGACATAACAGTTCGTACGTCAGCGAAATCCACGTTAATTAAACCAGAGCGCGTAATAAGTTCTGCAATACCTTGTACTGCACCAAATAATACGTCATTAGCTTTAGCAAATGCATCTAGAAGTGTAGTGCCTTTGCCTAAAACTTTAAGTAATTTATTGTTTGGAATTGTAATAAGCGAATCTACAATTTCTGACAACTCGCTGATACCTTGTTCAGCTGCCGCTGCACGCTTCTTACCTTCAAAGTCGAAAGGACGCGTCACTACCGCAACAGTTAAAATACCCAGCTCTTTAGCAATTTTAGCAACCACAGGCGCAGCCCCTGTACCTGTACCGCCGCCCATGCCCGCTGCGATAAATACCATGTCGGCACCTTCAAGGCTTGCACGAATAGTCTCTGCATCTTCTTCAGCAGATTCACGGCCTACTTCAGGGTTTGCACCCGCACCTAACCCAGAGGTTATTTGTGTGCCTAATTGAACTGTTACATCAGCAGCAGAATTTCGTAATGCTTGCGCATCTGTATTAGCGGCAATAAAGCGCACGCCTTCGATTTGCTGTTTTACCATGTGCTCAACAGCGTTACCGCCGCCGCCGCCCACTCCAATTACTTTTATTACAGCTTCTTCGCTGTGTTGTTCCATTATATCAAACATGTT
>NZ_NTLW01000222.1:0-5500 GCF_002632075.1 Pseudoalteromonas sp. ESRF-bin5
TTTTTGTTTTCGTCGGTTTCAGACAACGTAACGGCTACGTTAATATCGCTTGCTGTAGTTATGTCGTTAAAGCTACCGCCTAAAAAACTTATAAAATATGCCACACTTATTGTGTTTGGTGTTAACTCCGGGGGGGTGTCGTTAATTACCGGTGACGTAACAACCTTAATGATATTTTTAGATGGCAAGGTAACTATTGCTAACTTATTACTGCTTATTGCGCCTGCATTTATTAGCGTTATGCTGTTAGCAGCAATGCTAAGTATTGGCATGAAAGGGGATGTAACCTTTTCAAAGTCTGGAAAAAAACGCATAGAAAAAACCGATATCACCATTGCAGTTATTTTTGTATCTACAGTTATAAGCATACTTGCACTGAGTGTAATTTACAGTGTACCGCCTTTATTAACTTTTTTATGTGGTTTATCAATCATGTTTTTAGTGGCGCAATTTTTAATGCGCAAAAAAGACATAAACAAAAATATTATCGACTACGTACGCGACATAGAATACGACACCTTACTGTTTTTCGTCGGGGTTTTATTATTGGTAGGCGCATTAAAAGAGATTGGAATGCTAAGTAAGTTTACCGACCTTTACACTGTTATGGCCCCACAATACGCTAACTACTTAATGGGTATTTTATCGGCTGGGGTTGATAACGTTCCGCTCACTGCTGCTTTACTAAAAGCTAATATAGTAATGAGCCAGCAAGATTGGTTATCGTTTACTTATGCAACCGGTGTTGGCGGATCTATGCTAATTATTGGATCGGCTGCGGGTATTATTGCCATGAGCAAAGTAAAAGAGCTAACTTTTATGAGTTACTTACGTTTGTCGCTCTATTTGTTAGTAAGTTATACCGTGGGTTATGCGGGCGCTTATTACATGGGCGGGTTTGTTTAAGTTTTGCTTAACAAACCGCATTAAAACGCTTGACAGCTAGACGTCTAAACGTTAACTTTCAAACCCCACTTTATAGTGGGGTTTTGTTTTATTAGCCATTGGTTAATACAACATTCAGAAGAGGTGCGATACTTAGGTATTTAATGGTAGGTGACGAACGCCCATAACCATTAAAGAGGGAAGTACTCGCCGAGAAAACCAACGTTACGTCGATGTTGTTTTTCGGTTTATGGGGCTGAATCCTCAAAACTGTCACCAATCTAGGTGGAGAGCTTCTGGCAGTGGATTTACCTTCAAGCATTCACTTGCCAAGTTCTTCTTGTTTTATCGCGGTTTGGATACCGCAAAAGGAGACTAAATGACTACCCAATCAGTGCCGCAAACAGTATCGGACGTTAAATCAGATTACATCGTTGCCAAATTTGGCGGAACCAGTGTAGCTAACTTTGATGCGATGAGTCGTTGTAGCGAAATTATTGTTGCCGATAAAAGCGTGCGTATTGTTGCTGTGAGCGCCAGTGCCGGCGTAACTAATCATTTGGTTGCACTGTGTAAATCAAGCATCACCCCACTGCAGCGCCAAGAACACATTGACGGTGTGCTAGCCATTCAACAGGCTATTTTAGATGAGTTATCGCTTGATGCCGATTTAGCCGTAGGTTTTAACGAAACCTTAAAAGCATTTCAAACGCTAGCGCTTGAAACACTGACAACTGATCAGCAGCACGATGAGTTACTTAGCTTTGGTGAACGTTTATCGTCGTATTTATTTGCGCAAGTGCTGCGTTTAAAAGGCTTAAATGCCGATCGCTTTGATGTACGCCAAGTACTTAAAACAGATAGTCAGTTTGGAAAAGCAACGCCAAATGTAAGCGCAACAGCACAAGCTGCTAAAGAATATTTGATCCCACTGTTAGATGATCAAGTTATTGTAACCCAAGGTTTTGTTGGTAGTGACGAATTTGGACAAACAACAACGCTTGGCCGTGGTGGGTCTGACTACAGTGCCGCTTTACTTGCTGAGGCAATAAACGCCAAAAGCGTACATATTTGGACTGATGTTGTGGGTATTTTTAGTACCGATCCGCGATTATGTGTAAAGGCATCGCCCATTGCTCGTTTAAGCTTTGATGAAGCCGCTGAAATGGCTACCTTTGGTGCAAAGGTATTGCATCCAGCTACTATTTTACCCGCTAGCCGTAGTCATATTAATGTGTTTGTTGGATCAAGCCGCGAGCCTGAACGTGGTGGTACGTGGATAGAGCGTGAAAAATCGCAGCAGCCAGGAATTCGCGCGGTAACCCAGCGTAAAAATCAAATTTTGCTCACCCTTAAAAGCCCTGAAATGCTATTGGCTAGCGGCTTTTTAGCCCGTGTATTTACTATTTTAAGCGAGTTTAATATATCGGTTGATTTGGTAACTACGTCTGAAATTAGTGTAGCAATAACGCTTGATAATGCGCCTAACGCGTCGCGCCCAGAGCTCGACCAAGCGTGTTTAGATAAGCTTGCTGAATTTTGCCATGTATCGGTTGAAAACAACTTAACACTGGTGGCACTTATTGGCTCTGAGATTCAACTTCGCCAACACGAAATGAACTTAATGCAGGTATTAAGTGACTTTAATATTCGCTTAATTTGTCATGGAGCAAGTAAGCACAACCTATGCTTTTTAGTCGAACAAAGTGAATCTGATAATGTGGTTCAGGCTATTCATAGCCGTTTGTTAGAAGCTTAACTAGCAATATCAATTCGCAATAATACTTAATCATTTTTAGGGGCTAAAAGTGTCGCTATCTGCGTTAATAAATTCTCATTTAGAACAACTAAATAACGAATTTTTTGCCTAGTTATCAACACGTTTATCTATCCTCTAAATAGATCACTTAATTTAGCGGATTGGTATAAGCGAGACATCGGTTAACACAAAGCACCGCCAGTCGGTGCTTTTTTTATGCACTAAGGTTAAATCAAACGTCTCTGTTTGTGTGTTTACTACTTGGCTGCTTGCGGCCAAGCTTACTAAGGTTAATTCGTTAAATACGTTGTGGCTAAGTAATTTGGCAATAGGGCGACTAGTTGCTTTAGCTAATGACTCTTTTAATGTCCAAATTCTAAAAAAGGTATTGGCTTGGTTTTGCGTATTAGGTTGAGACGTAATTAATGTAACTTCGTCTGTGTGGTAAAAATGCTTGGCTAGTTTTTCAAACGGGCGCGTTAAGCTAATTTTTTCAAGGTCGAAGCCAAACGTCTCGCTTTCTAAATTTAAAGCAACCCCAACAAAACCATGAGAGTGCGATAAACACGTATTAATAACGCACTCGTTAATATGCAGCTCTAATTTAGCTGTGGATTGGTTAAAACTTGTGTTAATGGCATTTAATGGCACATTTGAAAATTCAGGGAAGGTGGATTTTACAAGCAATTTTAAAAGTAAGCGGCTTGCTACATATTCTTTTTTAGCTATTTGGTTTTTACGGCGGTTAATAACGGTTAATTCAAATTCGCTGAGTAAGCTCGCCAAGTTGTAATTAGCCAAACTAAGTGTATTAGCGTCGAACAACAAAACGGTACTTTTGCCTTTAGGTAAATTGGCAAAATCTGTTGGCGTTATGGTTAAGGCGTTATTAAAAAAATGTGCGGTCATATCAGCTCAAAAAGTAAAAAGTCGTTGTTATTGTGAGCAGTTAACGCGACAAACAAAGGCTGAATACAATTTTATTACTCAGCTGGCATTAAATATGGTTTAATTCACAACAATCAAAATAATAACAGATTTGTAGATGTATGGCACAAATGCGTGATGGGTTTCAAAGCCGACTTGGTTTTGTTTTAGCCGCTGCTGGCGCGGCAGTGGGTTTGGGTAATATTTGGGGGTTCCCTACACAAGCTGCTAATCATGGCGGTGGAGCATTTTTACTCGTCTATTTTCTGGTTATCTTTTTATTGGCATTACCGGCACTATATACCGAGCTGTATTTAGGCCATAACGCACAAGCAAACCCGGTAAAAGCGCTGGGTAACGCATGGCAAGATAGCAACCGTAAAATAGGTGCAGCTGCGGGCTATATTGGCCTTGCGGGCGCTGTAGTCATGTTGAGCTTTTATTCAATTGTGGCAGGGTGGATGCTGTCGTACGCAATTGAGCCTGTTACAACGTTTGTTGGTCTACACAGTGTGAGCGAGTTTTTACACAGTGACTCGCAAGCCCGTAATTTTGTATTTACACCATTAATGCTTATTTTAACGGCCTGCATTATTTTAAAGGGGGTTAAATCGGGTATTGAAACCTGGTCGCGCCGACTGATGCCTATGCTATTGGTGTTACTTGTTGCGCTAATTGCTTATATAGCCACTTTGGATGGCGCAAGCGAAGGTTTTGCAGCGTATTTAATGCCTAACTTTAGCCAAATACTCGATCCAAATTTAATTATTGCCGCTATGGGACAAGCGTTTTTTTCGTTGTCGTTAGGGGTGGGGTGTATGATGATTTACGGCTCTTATTTACAGCCTGATGCCAATTTACCAAAACTAACGGCAAGTGTTGCATTACTTGATACGAGCGTTGCATTTTTAGCTGGTTTACTTATTATTCCGGCTATTTATGTTGCACAGCATAATGGCGTTGAGGTATTTAGTGGCGGTAAATTAATAGGTGAAGGGCAGCTTATATTTGCCATTTTACCTGAGCTATTTAATACCATGGGAGAAATAGGGTTACTGGTTGGTTTATTGTTTTTTGTTTTGATGTCGATAGCGTCTGTGACCTCGACTATTTCGTCTACTGAAATTCCGGTTGCGTTTTTAGTTGAAAACCACAATGTAAACCGAACTAAAGCCACGTGGTTGGTAAGCTTAGTGGTTTTAATATGTGCGAGTGCAATTATAGTAAACTTTGATTGGTTATTTGGTTTAGTTATTATGGTGTTTACTCAGTACCAACTCCCGTTAATGGGGTTGTTTTATTTTATAACGGTTGGCTGGATGTTCAAACGAGGTAATAAGTTACACCAAGCTAGCACTGGCGCGCATTTTTGGTTTGCCCAGTATATTCGTTTTGTATGCCCAATATTAATGACCTTGGTGTTTGCAAACGTCGCGTTTGGTTAATAACTTAATGCAACGAGACTAAAAAGCCTCCGTCGGGGGCTTTTTGCATTTTAAAATGCTGATCGTGATATTTAAAATATTGATATAGCTTACTTACGCCTAGCTGCTTTTTTGTAATGTTGAATATTCGATGAAGATAGGTACCAACATCCACTGTTTCAGAGAGTCCAGTTTTTGCATGTTGTGTGTTCTCAACGGCTTCTTTCACCAGTGCTAAATGGTAGGTATCAACAGAGGCAATACTTTTATTTTTTACTTTAGGTATGGTGTTTTGTTTACCTAAAATATAAAAATCATCAAAATAGTGTTTAGCGCTCGCTGTATTATTACCAAACCCTATTACTTTTTTACCATTTCGTCTTAAAAAGTGCACTAGAGCCGCAAAGTCAGAATCAGATGACGCTATTGCAAAAGTGTCAATCGGCGAGACATACAATGACTCCATAACCCCGACAGTTAACGCAATATCGGCAGCATTACTTTT
>NZ_NTLW01000150.1:0-5738 GCF_002632075.1 Pseudoalteromonas sp. ESRF-bin5
TTTTATGCTGGTACATGGGTATCTAATGCATCTTGGGCTGACGAAATGACCTACGAGCTAGATTTTTACGCAGGCTTTGGTGGCGATATTAGCGAAGGTGTTAGCTACGATGTAGGTTACATTTATTATGCTTACCCAGACGCGGCATCAAGCGCAGATGCTGATTTCTCAGAAATTTACGGTAGCATCAGTGTTGAAGGCTTTACCTTTGGTGCATCAGTGCTTGCTACATCTGCTGCAAGTGGCGACGGTACAGACTTTGGTGACTCACTTTATTTAACAGCTGATTACGGCTTTGCCGTAGGCAGCAATGGTACAGAAATGGCTTTACACATAGGTCATTATTCTGGCGATTTTATTGGTGACGAAGACATCATTGATTACGGTGTGTCTGTATCAAAAGATGGATTCACATTTGGCGTATCAGACACTGATATGGACGAGTCAGATGTAAAAGTTTACGTTGCTTACGCTGTAGACTTCAGCCTATAAACAAACATGTGTTACTTGCTGCAACTGAAGGGCCATTTGGCCCTTTTTTTTATACTTAAGCAAATTTGTTTAAGTATTCATGATTGTATAACTAGAAGGCAGGTTCTTACTATATTAGGTTAAATTGGACTTTTCAAAGCTTAGCCTTTTGATTACTACGGAAAGTAAAAATGAAACCAAAAGTGGTGATAAAAAACCAAAAGCATTATATATCGCAACAGATAACCCTAGCGGTCTGAGTTTATCTGATAGCTAATTAAATAAATGGCTGTATTTGCATTAGATACAGCCATAACAACGTGATTATTAAGCCCCACTCCCTATGGCTTAACCATATTAAAACAATCTAGCAACTATAGAGCTTAACAATACATCTTTGATTTATTGCTTTTATAACACCCACCCTTGTTAACAATCGGTTACAATTGAATAAAATTAGTACATAATTTTTCCTATATTATTAATCTATCCATTGGTATCACGTGTTTACCAAATCACATATAGGTTATTAAGGAATAATAATGAAATCACCTAACGCATTTAGCGCCCTTCTCGATATTTACATTAGTCCAAGCAAAGCTTTCAATGGTGTTGAACACGCCAAAGGTTGGTCATGGCTTGCTTTTATAGCAATCTCTTTAGTTTCAATGGCGAGTATTTATATTTTTTATTCTACCGTTGATATGCAGTTTTTGATTAACGAGCAATTTGCAGCTGCAAGTGTTGATGCAACAATTGGCGAGCAAAAAATGATTCGCCAAAGCATTGAACAAAACGCCGAAATACAAGTATGGATTAGCATGATATCAATCGTATTAGGTACTGCAATCATAGCCGCGATAATGGCTGTGTATTATATGCTCATTGCTAAATTAGACCCAGAGTCAGAGCACAGCTATGGTGCTTGGTATGGTTTTACTATTTGGACAATAATGCCAAATATTGTTTTGAATTTAGGTACGATAGCACTTGTACTTAGTGCAAGTACCGATCAAATATCTCAAACAGCAGTATTTAACTTTGATTCAATTAATCAGCTTGTTGTTGGGTTAGAGCCTGGTAGCGCATTTTATACATTACTAGAATCATTAAAGCTAAGTAGTCTTTGGGGGATTGGACTAGGAATGGTTGGCTTAAAATGTTGGACAAATTTTTCAACAAATAAAGCGTTACTTTTCTCGGCGCTTCCAACACTCGTTATTTTTGGTATTTGGGCAATTATTGCCGCAATGTAATTAATAAGCAGAGGTATTTTACCTCTGCGCTACTTATTCACGGACAGATGTATATATGAAAAAAGCAATAATAATAACGATAGCTATAGTCGCTTTTGTAGGCCTAATCGTCTCTAAGCAGGTGACCGGTGATAAAAAGCAAGCCCAAGTGAATATTGCGCAGGTTGAGCAAGGGAATATTGCTGATTCAATCATGGCGTCGGGCAATCTAGTTTTTAATACCCAAGTGCAATTGCGCTCTGAGGTAACTGGTCGTGTAGATAAGGTATTTGTAGAAGAAGGGCAAAGCGTTAAGCAAGGGGATATTTTAATGCGCCTTGATACAACGGCCTTCGAATCAGAAGTAAACCGAAACCAAGCCGTTCTACGCGCTACCGAAATTGAAATAAAACATAGCCAAACTCGCCTTGCTAATTTAGAGCGCCAATTAAAAAGGCAAAAAGAGCTATACGATGTTGGATTAGGAAATCAAGAAAGCTTTGAAAATATCGAAAGTGCTCGCGATCTAGCAAAAATAGATATCGAATCACGCAAAGAGTCATATAACCAAGCGCAAGCGTCGCTTCAAATTGCACAAGATCGCCTAAGTAAAAGTGTATTTAGAGCGCCAATGAGTGGCTTACTAGCATCGGTTAATATTAAAGAAGGTGAAACAGTTATTGCAGGCACAACTAATATTATTGGTTCAGACCTTATGCTTGTTGCCGACCCTAGCGCTATTTTAGCAGAGCTTAGAGTTGATGAAACAGATATAGCCAGCATAAAACTAAATCAACAAGCTGATATTTATGCCGCAGCCTACCCTAACGAACCATTTAGCGGCAAAGTGATTAATATTGGTACATCAGCTAAAAACCAACCAGGTTCGCAAGGGCTTTCTTTTAGAGTTAAAGTATTATTAGACCCAACAGATCGCCAACTTTATGCGGGTATGAGTTGCCGAGCAGAAATTGCCACCAGTATTGCCGAAAATGGTTTAAAGCTCCCTATTGAAGCAATACAAAAAGAAGAGGGTAAAACCTTTGTATGGCGCTTAAATAGCGATAATACCGTGAGTAAAGTAATAGTAAGTGTTGGTATTTCGTCTGACATTGAGCAAGCTATAACAGAGGGGCTAAGCAAAGGCGATAATGTGGTTATTGGCCCCGCTCGACCAATTAGCAAGCTGCAAGAAGGCGATGTTGTTTCACTTAAAAATGACGCAGACGAGGAAACATTATAATGTCTGCGGTAATTAAGTTAGAACACATTAACAAACAATATGTAATGGGCGAGCAAGTATTTAAAGCGTTAGATGATGTAAATATCGTCATGAATGAAAATGAATACGTAGCCATTATTGGCCCTTCAGGCTCAGGTAAATCAACTTTAATGAACTTACTTGGCTGCTTAGATACACCCACTAGTGGCGATTACTTTTTAAAAGATAAGCTTGTAAAAAGTATGACCGAAACCGAGCTTGCCCATCAACGTAATGAGAGCGTCGGATTTATTTTCCAAAGCTTTAACTTACTGCCTCGCGCATCTGCACTTGAAAATGTAATGCAGCCCTTGGTTTATCGTTTTATACCCGCAAAACAACGCAAACAAAAAGCACTTGAAGCATTGCAACGCGTTGGTCTTGGCGACAAAGTTGATCACCTATCAAGTCAGCTTTCGGGTGGGCAACGTCAACGTGTAGCCATTGCTCGCGCATTAGTAACTAAACCACATATTTTACTGGGGGATGAACCCACAGGTAATCTTGATAGCAAGACCACAGCAGAAATAATGACCTTGTTTGATGAACTGCATAATGAGGGGCACACTATTATTTTAGTAACCCACGAGCAAGAAATTGCAGACCATTGCCAACGGGTTATTCGCTTGGTAGATGGTAAAGTAGTGAGTGATGTAAAAAAAGGCGAAGGAGAAAAACAACATGTTTAAATCTGCCATTGCCATTATGGAAGGAACAAAAGCAGCATTAATGGCTATTAAGGCCAACGCAATGCGCAGCGCATTAACCTGTTTAGGTATTATTATTGGTGTTGCAGCCGTTATAACTGTGGTTGCAGTTATGCAGGGCTTTACTAAACAAATTAACGATCAACTTGCTGACATGGCACCCGATGTAACCTCAATCAAACCATTTACAAGCATCGAGCAAGAAATGGTTGGTAAAAACGCAAAACTGACTTACTCCGATTTTCTAACACTAAAAGCACGTATAAAAGAAGCCGAAACACTAACCGCACTTATGTTTACGTGGCGTTTTTCTGGTGGAGCTGAATACGGAAATAAAAGCCATTCATCACGCGTGATGGGAACCGAACAAGATTACCAAAAAGCATACCGCACGTTTCCAGAATTAGGCCGCTTTATTCGCGCGGAAGATGACGAAAAACGCCGTCGGGTTGCGTTTATTGGTCCTTCTATTATTGAAAAGTTAAATTTACCCGATAACCCAGTAGGCGAATATATCAAACTTGGTGGCGAATGGTTTAGGATCATTGGAGTAGCCGAAAAACAAGGTAGCTTATTTGGCTTTGATCAAGATGATTATATAAATATTCCGATCAGTACCATGAGCGCGTTAGAGGGTGCTAGCAGCACGAGTAACGTGCAAATAATGTTTAGACTTAAAGAAGGGGTCGATGAAGAGCTTACTTTAGCTAAAATAACGCGTATTTTACGCCAATTACATAAATTAAAAGACGGAGAAGAAAACGACTTTGAATTTGAAACCGCTGAAAAAGCCCGTGCTAATGTTGATAAGTTTACAGGTAGCGCCACGGCAATCACTGCTGGTATTGTTGGTATAAGCCTTGTTGTAGGGGGGATTGGCGTAATGAATATTATGCTGGTATCGGTGACTGAACGTACCCGAGTAATAGGCACTCTTAAAGCATTGGGCGCAACACCCGGCTTTATTATGCTACAGTTTTTGGTGGAAGCCGTAGTGCTATCGTTATTTGGCGGACTCATTGGCTTAGCTATAGGTTATGGTGCTGCCGCATTGATTTCGTTTATGGTTCCCAGTATGCCGGATGCTTACATACCTGGTTGGGCTGTGATGCTATCGTTCGGTTTTACGTCACTTATCGGTATTATATTTGGCTTAGCCCCTGCTATTAAAGCGGCAAGGCTAAACCCTATTGAAGCATTACGATACGAATAATCAGCATCAATCTCTACTCAGCTTTAAAAGGTACCTTAGTGCAGCTCACTTCAACTGTTTTAGGGTACCAAGCCGGGCCTATCTGATTAACTACAACCTCCGCTACTCCATTACTAAATGACTTATACGTGTGCACCGTTTGCCATTGTCCTTGTGGACAATGCTCACTTAAGTCAACCGCATCAGATCCCTCATACAAAGCTAAAGCAAAATTATGATGCCACTGAGAACTATTGTGCGACTGGTTATTAACTTTTTCAGGTACACCATTATCAAAGTAAATATTTGTGCAACCAGTTAACATAGCAAAAGTAATACTGCCTAAAATTAATTTAAGATTCATAACGCCTCCTGCGTATTTTGCTCTTCACACCATACCTTTATGGTATGTGGTGAATAAATGCCTAGCGTAATTAAACCCAACGCACCATCGCTAAATGTTTGTTGCGACTGCATTTGAGCCGCTTGTGTATCTGTACAAATCTGTTTTACATCCACACGTTCCTCTCCTACTAACCCCCATAAATAAAATGGACGGCTATCTTCGTAGGTCGCTTTACTTGTAATTTTTGCGATAGCGTGTGGCTGTATGGTAACCGCAGAACAGGCGCTTAAGCCTAATACTACAAACCCCATTATTAATGATTTCATGTTTGTCCTTACTTGGTACTTACTTTCAGTAAATAAACTTTACAGTAAACCAGTAAAATAATGAGTAAAAAGCTGTGCGAAAAATGTAGCCAACCTTACAGATTTCAAACAGTTTTTTACACAAAAAAGGCCGCAAAATTGCGGCCTTTGAGTAAGTTTAGTTTCAGCTATTAAAACTTAGCCAAATTATTTACATTGTC